>CALPYQ020000010.1 GCA_943327965.2 Singulisphaera sp. GP187 | reverse complement strand
GACGGCAAAAAGCCAGCCCAGTGTGTATGCCAAGATCCAATGAATGAGCACTGCCAGGCCTGCGGGAACGCCGACAAGCAAACCCCATGCTAACCATGCTTGCGAGGGGCTGCCGCCATCGACGTGCGAAGCAACCCAATCGGCCCATCGCCGCAACCACTGATGCAAGAAGTGGGTTGGGCTCATCGGCCGAGCTTGCTCAATGATCAGGGCTAAAAAAATCGAGAAGAAGCTCATGCCAACATCATAAAGAATTTGCGGCCAATAAGAAACGGTAGAAGTTACGAATCATGCCTGCAGTTGCACCCCAGATGAAGCGTTCTTTAAGCAAGCCCGAATGGCTGGGATGAGTTTCTTGGTAGGGCATTGAATACCAATGCCGTGACACACCGTCTCGTTCAAATTCATGGTGTCGGTGATTTGCTGGATTCATTAAAAAGGCCAGGGGCACTTCAAACACATCGTCCACTTCATGGGGGTTGGGCGTGATGATGATTTCGGGGGAAACCAAGCCAACAACAGGTGTGATGTGAAAGGCTGTTCCTGTGATGTAACTGGGCAGCGTGCCAATGATTTGAACAAATTCAGGCGAAAGCCCTACTTCTTCTTGCGCTTCCCTTAATGCTGCATGTTCTACAGAGGGGTCTTCCGCATCGACTTTGCCGCCTGGAAAAGCAATTTGTCCGGCATGGGAAGAGAGATGTTGCGTTCGTTGAGTGAGGAGCACATGCGGCGTTTGCCCTTCAGTGCCTCGCAAAACAATAGGGATCAGAACAGCTGCGGCGGCGGGTGCTTTCACACCCAGCTGTGGTTCTCGCTTTAACTCAGGCTTCCAAACGGGGGGATTTTGAAAAACCCAGCGCAGTCGATCCGCCAACAAGTCCTGAGCTTTTATGGCGGGCCAGTGTTCAGATTGAAGCGTCCAAGGCACTTCTCGAGGGTCAAATCCCAAACTGTTTTTCATAGCTTTAAGTTCGAGTTGTTTGCAGATTGCTCAAAAAGGTTTTTGGTAGCTTGGGCATTTGACTTCAATTCGAACGGGCTCATCTGAAGGCAGATTTCTTTGAATGCCAGTCAGGCAACCGCCCCAAACGCAACCGGTGTCCAGTGCCCAAACATCTGACCTTTGAACAGCGCCTAAGGTTGACCAATGTCCAAATGCGATGGTGGTCTGCGCTGTTTTTCGATGCGGCACTTCAAACCATGGCAGATAACCTTCAGGTGCTTTGGCTTTACCCTCTTTGGTTTCAAATTCCATTTGACCCGATGGCGTGCAAAATCGAATGCGTGTGAATGCATTCAAAGCGCAACGCCAACGTGATATGCCGGTTAACTGACGATGCCATTGGGATGGCTCGTTGCCATACATTTGCATCAAAAAATCGTTCACATCGGGGCCGCGCAGAATTTCTTCAAGCTCATGGGCAAGGCCGAGTGTTTCTTCCAAGGTCCACTGCGGTAGAACACCTGCATGCACCATCAACACATCCTCTTGATAAATGGCCATGGCTTGGTGTCGCAACCAATGTAACAAAGCCTCTTTGTCATCGGCCATCAATACGTCGTTGAGCGTGTCTGTTTTGCTAGGTTTTTTAGCGCCGGCGTTGAGTGCCAGTAAATGCATATCGTGATTGCCAAGAACACACTGAACGCTATTTCCCAAATTTTGCAGGCGACGCAAGACCTGAAGGGAAGCCGGACCCCGATTGACCAAGTCGCCTAAAACATACAAACGGTCTCGACTGGCTGAAAAACCAACTTGATCGATGAATTGACCCAACGGGGCATCACAACCCTGAATGTCGCCAATCCAATAAATAGCCATGTTTTGTTGCTTCGTCTGAAAAGCCACATTGTCGGTGCATTTGCACACTTTTTCCCTTAGACGGTTTGGGGCTCTTTGCGCTCATCGCTGGACTTGGCACAATGCAGGGATGGATTTTTTATTAATTGCGGTCTTAACGCTCATTAACGGCATCTTTGCCATGTCTGAATTGGCCTTAGCGGCCAGCCGAAAAGCAAGGCTTGCTGCCATGGAGGAAGCTGGCGATAAGGGTGCCGCCATGGCGCTCAAATTGCTGCAAAACCCCACACAGTTCTTGTCCACCGTGCAGGTGGGTATCACCTCTATCGGCGTTTTGAACGGCATTGTGGGCGAAGCCGCCTTCAGTGGCGATGTTGCCGCTTGGCTAATGAGTTTTGGTCTTTCTGAATCTGCATCTGCCTTCTCTGCAACCGCATTCGTCGTCACCGTGATTACGTTTACCACCATTATTTTTGGTGAATTGGTGCCCAAGCGAATTGGTCAGTTGTACCCAGAATTGGTGGCCAGGTGGGTTTCAAGACCCATGGCCTGGTTGGCAGGTGCGGCCAAGCCTTTTGTCGGGCTGCTCTCCATGACCACGCACGCGGTTTTAAAGCTTCTTCGCATCGACACAACAGGTAACCGTGCTGTAACGGAGGAAGAAATTACCGCCAGCCTAGAAGAAGGGGTCGATGCCGGCCTGATTGAAGCGCATGAGCATCAAATGGTCAGGAATGTATTTCATTTGGACGATCGACCATTAACTTCTTTGATGGTGCCACGAGTCGATATTCGTTGGTTTGAAGCTTCGATGACGCCGGCTGAGTGTTTATCTCAGGTGGGTCAAGAAAATGGTGCTCAGGGACATTCTTGGTACCCCGTTTGCCGTGGCAATTTGGACGATGTCATTGGCGTCGTCAATGTGGCCAAATTAGTTTCATTGCCATTGACCGATCAAATGGCCGTTGAAGAATATGCAACACCCGCGACATTTGTTCCTGAAACATTGAGTGGCATGTCTTTGTTAGAGCAATTACGGGATAAATCTGGCCGAATGGTGTTTGTCGTGGATGAATATGGCGTCGTTCAAGGTTTATTGACCCCCAGAGATTTACTGGAGGCCATTACAGGTGAATTGCAACCCTCTACCATTGCCGACGCCTGGGCCACGCTGCAAGCCGATGGCACATGGCTGTTAGATGGCTTAATGCCCATCAATGAATTGAAATCAAGACTCGAGATTAAAGATATTCCAGGTGAGGAAAGAGGCATATTCAACACTTTGGGCGGATTTATATTGGCTGAACTGGGTTATTTACCCAAAGTAGGTGACATTTTGTTGCGTGAGGGTTGGCATTTTGAAGTTAATTCACTTGAAGGCCGAAGAATTGATAAGGTAATAGCCAAATATGATAATTAATTTCCGTATATTATAAAATTAATAAATATATTGAAGCTTAATATGGCTAAAATAAATCGATTCTTCGGAATCATGTAATATTTATCAGCCTATTATCTTTTCAAGGGAAATTATGACTAACTCATATAAAGAATTATTGTTGCAACGTGAAGCATTAGAGCAAGCCATCGCTACGGCTCGCGCCCATGAGCTGTCTGAAGCCATTTCTAAAGCTCGCGAATTGGTCGCTGAATTTGGATTAACTGTTCAAGATGTTTTCCCCTCTGGACGTGGTGCTGCTAAATCCGCAAATAAGTCTTCCTCTGGCAATAAAGTAGCGCCTAAATATCGTGATCCAGCAACAGGTCAATCTTGGACTGGCCGCGGTAAAGCGCCCAAATGGATCGAAGGTCAAGACCGCGCTAAGTATTTAATCGCTTGATCCATTCAATTCATTTGAATTGATAAAGGCCGCACTCAGCGGCCTTTTATTTTGGTTCAAGCCTGTAGAATTGAGTTGTCTTTTTTATAAGTGATCTAGTTTGACTTTGAGTACTTTGCCAAAACACGTGGGTGTCATCATGGATGGCAACCGGCGCTGGGCCAAAAAACGTTTATTGCCTGCAGCGCTGGGACATGCTGCGGGCGCCAAACGGGTGCGCGCTATTGTTGAGGCATGTGCCAGAGCCAATATTGCGCATCTGACTATTTTTGCTTTCAGCACCGAGAATTGGCGACGTCCCGAAGAGGAAGTCATGATGCTCATGAATTTGTTTTCCAGCTATCTGCAAAAAGAAGTTGATCAGATGGAAGAAAACGGCGTCAAGCTGGTGGTGGTGGGGGACAAATCTAAATTCAGTCCAGATTTGCAGACGCTCATTCGAAAAGCTGAATTACAGACCCAGCACAACACCAAGATCACCCTCAGGGTGGCGGCCAATTATGGGGGCCGTTGGGACGTGATTCAAGCCACCAAAGCTTGGCAAGCAGCCAATCCTGATGCAAGCATCGAGTCAATCAGCGAGGAAGCGTTGGTGCCTTATTTGTCCACCGGCGATGCACCAGAAATGGATCTGTTGATTCGCACTGGCGGCGAATCAAGGGTGAGCAACTTCATGCTGTGGCAGGCTGCCTATGCCGAGCTTTTTTTCATCGACACCCTGTGGCCCGATTTCACCAATAAACAATTCAACGAAGCTTTGGATTGGTTCTCTAAGCGAGACAGGCGCTTTGGGTCAGCCGCACCCTTTTAGCCCTGGCTGAAGTCAAGGCTTTGCAGATTTTGCAGCGGCCAATTGCCTTAGTTTGTCCTTTTTGCTAGGCCTCTTTCCCTTGATGCCACCGGCGCCTTGTATGGGCAGTGGGGCTTCTGTTGTGGCCTCGTATCCTGGAATGGATTCTTGCGTCAATTTAACGGCATGGCGTTTTTCAATCAATGTCCAATGCTGAAGCGTCTCGGGACACACAAAACTAATGGCCAGGCCAGTTTCTCCAGCGCGACCTGTTCGTCCAATTCGATGGGTGTAGTCCACCGCAGATCGGGGTAGATCAAAGTTGATCACGGCTGGAAGTTTTTCAATGTCCAAGCCGCGAGAGGCCAAGTCGGTGGCCAATACAACTTTGACGCGGTGTGCTTTGAAATCTGCCAAAACTTGCTGGCGCTTACCTTGACTTAATTGGCCATGAAAGGGTTCGGCGGCAATGCCTGAAACCCTGAGTTTGGCGGCCACGATTTCACTGCTGTGCTGCGTGGCCACAAAGACCAAAACTTGTTGAAGTTTTTCAACTTTGATCAGGTGTTTGAGGAGTTGCGTTCGTTGGGCGGTATCCGTGTAGATGGCCCTTTGTTCAATCACTGCAGGTTGAGGCGTTTCACCTTTTAATTGAATTTCATGCGGTGAATGCAACAAACTTCGCGCCAATGCCTCAATGCTTTGGGGTCGAGTGGCTGAAAGAAAAAGACTTTGTCTTTGTTGGGGCAGAAGGCCCAAGATGTGGTTTAACTCTTCCTGAAAACCCAGCTCTAACAACTTATCGGCTTCGTCCAGAACGAGGGTTTTGACTTTAGACAGATGCAGCGCATTGTGGTCAATGAGATCTAAGAGCCTGCCTGGGGTGGCAATCAGAATGTCAGCACCGCCCCGAAGCCCCATCATTTGAGGATTGATTGAAACGCCACCAAACACAACCGTAATTTTGCACAGATTGCCCCATTGGGCGGTTAAGCTCATGAACAATTGGCCGACTTGGATGGCCAATTCACGGGTAGGGACCAAAACCAAGGACTGAATTTCTTTTGTATTTCTGCCATGGGTCGATCTTGTCGGATGACCATTGTGTTGCGGGCTTTGTGCCAGGCTTTGCAGCAGTTGATGAATCAAGGGAAGTGCATAGGCCAGCGTTTTGCCAGAACCGGTAGGTGCTGTGACCCAAACATCTTGACCAGACAATGCAGAAGGAATGAGTTCGGTTTGTACCGGTGTGGGCGCGGGGTAGATTTTGGGTTTGAGCGTGCTGAGCAGCTCGGGCATTAAGCCCAGTTCATTAAAAGACATAGGGCTCGAGCATAAGTGCATATGCCCTGATCTGCCAAGGACATGGCCGTTGAAGCTTTGTCATTGGCAGTTGTCTTTGAATTATTTAAGCGCGGGCAGTGCGTAAGCTTTGATGGCGCTGAGTTGTCCCAGCGAAAGTCTGTTGCCATGCTGACTGACAACGGCTGCGGCGGTGTGATTGCCAAGCTTAGCGGCTTGCTCTGGTGAATAGCCGCGGGCAATGGCGTACATGAAAGAACCAGCAAACATATCGCCCGCGCCGTTTGTGTCAATGGCTTTGACTTTCTCAGCAGGCACGTGCCAAGTTTGGTCGGCAGTCATGACTTCAGAGCCCTCAGGGCCTCGGGTCATGCAAACCATCTTGGCCAGTTTTTTGAGTTGCAAGCGGACTTCTTCCAAGTCTTGGGTACCGCACCAAACTTGAGCTTCCTCTTGGTTGCAAAACAAGTAATCAACGCCATCGCCCAGCATGGCATCGAGCCCCGCTTTGCAAAACTGAATCATGCTGACATCGCTCAATGTGAGGGCCAGTGCAACCCCGGCTTCTTTGGCAATTTGTCGGCCTTTCAGGGCGGCATTCAAGCCAGTGGGGGAGGCTGCCAAATAGCCTTCCATGTAATAAATTTTAGACTTGGTAATGTCATGTGGATGCAGCGCAGCGTCGTCTAGTTCGGCTGAAACGCCCAGAAAGGTGCACATACTGCGTTCAGCATCGGGGGTGACCAAGACCATGCAACTACCGGTTTGACCATCCGCTGCACGGGTGTGGGTGAGGTTGGTGTCGACGCCGCGCGCCTGCAGGTCTTTGACATAAAAGTCGCCCAAGTCATCGTGCGCAACTTTGCAGGAATAAAAGGCTTTGCCCCCCAGTTGTGCAAGGGCGACCACTGTGTTGCCTGCAGAACCACCGCCGGTTTGGCGTGGCGTGATGGCTTTGACGTGGGAGAGCAATTCGGCACGACGGGGCGTGTCAATGAGGGTCATGTGGCGCTTGTCGACGCCCATGGTTTTGAGGAGGGCGTCGCTCACTTCAAATTCAGAGTCGACGAGGGCGTTGCCAATGGCATAAAGGTCGTAATGAGACATGGGTTAGGGGTGTATCAAGGATTGCATGAGTTTAAAGCTTTTTAAAGAGCGCTAAATCGCTAAAATACGCTCAGGGTTCGCAGACCCGCTATGTAGAGGCAAATTTAAGCATTGCCTATTTATTCATTATCTTAAGACTCAAAGGCTGCGATGAAACGCGAATACTTTTCTCATTCCATGAAAGACACTCAAAGAAAACAGGGTGCCACGTCAGATGGTCAATGCATTGCTTTGGTCGATGCTCGGTTTTTGGTGTGGCTGGCTCAGCACACCCAATCGGGACCCAAACAAGATGCCGTGAACCGAAATGGCATGGCTCAATTTTTGGGCGATGCGCTAAGTCATGCTGGCATGGATGTTGAGGTTAAACGCATTTATTGGTATTCCGAAGAGAACGAAAGTTTGGACGTCGATGGCCAAATTGTTCGGAAAGTTTTGTCACACGATTTGGACGGTGGTGTTTCTCTTCTCAAAAGTCTGGGCCAAGACCTGCGTCAATTGGCCATCAACAAAGCCTGTGACCATGTTCTATTGGCGACCGATGATGAGCGCTTTTTAACGGTCATTGACGATGCGCAATTGACGGGCATGTCGGTGCACATCTTGGCGGATGAGGCGGCACGCAACATGCCCAAACTGCATCAAACCGACCCGGGTTGGGGACGTTTGCTGTCTCAGGCCGACCAACGCATTGTGGTTCAACCCAAAGCGCTTGCTGAAATACTCCAGGGTAATGCAGTCAAAGAAAACAACATTGCGCAAGAAGATCCAGAGTTGGTTCGCGAATCCATTACCGAAGTCATTGTGTCTTGGTGGGACGACGAACCTGAAGACAGACGCGAGGAACTTCGTGATGCATTGCACATTAGCCGAGGTATTCCACAAGAGGTTGACCGTCAATTGCTTTTGCGCATGCGCCATCGTCTTACCAGAGCGTTGTCACTGCCAGAGAAGAAAATGTTGCGTGAAATTTTCAGAGCGGTTGCATTGGGTACGCACAATGCAGATGTGCCTCAAAACGCCAATCCTCTTTCTTCATCACCGCTGATTGAAGAGCCAATTTAACGCCAGCTTGGTGGGTCACGCCATGTATCAAACAGAAAGTCCCATGAGTGCCTTGTCTGGACTCAAGGTCATTGAGCTTGGGCAGTTAATCGCAGGGCCGTTTGCCGCTAAAACCTTGTCAGACTTTGGGGCTGAGGTCATCAAAATTGAACCGCCGGGTTCTGGCGATCCCTTGCGTCAATGGCGCTTGCTCAAAGATGGCACGTCCGTTTGGTGGCAGGTTCAGTCTAGAAATAAGCGTTCATTGGCGCTGGATTTAAAGCAAGCAGAGGCGCAAGACATCGTTCGAAAATTGGCTGCCGAAGCCGATGTGCTGATCGAAAATTTTAGACCTGGCGCCATGGAGTCTTGGGGCCTTGGGCCAGAGGTTTTGCAAGAACTCAATCCTGGCTTGATCATGCTCAGAATCAGTGGGTATGGCCAGACTGGTCCTTACAAAGACAAACCCGGTTTTGGTGTTGTGGCCGAGGCCATGGGCGGTATGCGCCATTTGAGTGGCGAGCCGGGCCGATTGCCTGTACGGGTGGGCATTAGCATCGGCGACACCTTGGCCTCTTTACATGGCGTCATTGGGATCTTGATGGCCTTGCATGAAAAGCAAAAAAGCGGGCTAGGGCAAGTGATTGATGTCGCCCTTTATGAAGCTGTCTTCAATTGCATGGAAAGTCTGCTGCCAGAGTTCAGTGAGTTTGGTGCTGTGCGAGGACCTGCTGGCAGTGCGTTACCAGGCATTGCCCCGACCAATGCGTACTTGTGCAAAGATGGTTGCGCATTGATTGCAGGAAACGGTGACAGTATTTTCAAGCGCTTGATGGCCACCATTGGCCGCGAAGATTTAGGCCAAGACTCAGAACTGACCACCAACACCGGGCGCGTTAAACGCGTAGAAGAATTGGATTTGGCAATTGGCCAATGGACAGCCCAATTGACGGTGGAAGAAGTGCTAACTGCCCTAGATGCTGCGGCGGTTCCTGCGGGAAGAATTTACACCATTCAAGACATTGCCAACGACCCGCATTACTTGGCGCGTGGCATGTTGGCCGAAGTTGAAATGAGCGACGGTAGTCGTTTGAAAGTGCCTGGCATGGTTCCTAAACTGTCGCGAACGCCCGGCTTGCATCGAAGAAATGCGCCTAACTTAGGGCAAGACACAAATGCTGTATTGGCTGAGTTAGGTATCACGCCCGAACAAATTCAAGCCATGCGCCAAAAAGGCATTGTGGCTTGAAATAAGTCAGCTAATGCTTGCTTGAGTTGGCTTTGCAAAACGACTTACTTTGCCAGCCGTGGTGCATTACTTCTTAGGCAAGGTTCCGCCGCTTTTCACGCATTCATCGATGGTTTTGAATGCTGTGAATTTTTGAGTCTTTTCAAAGCTGGCGCTGTTCTTGTCGTGGCAAATACCACTGTCTGATTTTTTGACCAGCACCACGTCCGGGGCCGCTGCGTTGGCGGGCGCGCGACCACCGCTCTTCAAGCAAGCGTCCATGCTGGGAAAGGCTTCAAATTTTTTGGTGGCGCCATAGCTTGGGCTTGATTTCTCATGGCAGATACCCGTGTCTGATTTTTTAACGGCAGGGTCTGCGGCTTGCGCCATGGTCATGCTGGGCGTGGCGAATAAAAAACCACTGAGTGCAAAAAGCGTCGACATCAAACGAAATTTCATGAGGGCCTCCCAAAAGAATGACTTGCAATCGAAAGCAAGAAACTGAACACGCCCTTCATGCTAGCGCAACTCGATCAATTTGTTGGATCGTGTTGCGTTTTGACTACTTTTCGAGGTGATAGCGGGTGATGCGTTCTACTTCGTTCTTGGAACCTAGGATGACGCTGACGCGTTCATGCAATTGACTGGGTTGCAGGTCCAAAATTCGCTGGCGACCATTGGTGGCGGCGCCGCCAGCTTGTTCAATGAGCCAGCTCATGGGGTTTGCTTCGTACATGAGTCGCAGTTTGCCTGCTTTGTGCGGCTCACGTTTGTCCCAGGGGTACATAAAGACACCACCACGTGTCAGAATTCTGTGCACATCGGCCACCATGCTGGCAATCCAGCGCATGTTGAAGTCTTTGCCTCGAACGCCGTCTTTGCCCTGCAAGCACTCATCGACATAGCGCTTGACGGGTGCATCCCAATGGCGCATGTTGCTCATGTTGATGGCAAATTCTTTGGTGTCTTCCGGCACCCTGACATTTTCTTGAGTCAGTACAAATGAGCCTTGTTCGCGGTCAAGGGTGAACATGGCCACGCCATCACCCACAGTTAGCACCAAGGTGGTTTGAGGGCCATAAACGCAGTAGCCAGCAGCCACTTGTTGATGGCCGGGTTGCAAGAAATCTTTTTCGCTAATGGCGTCGTTGTCTTCGGTTTTTTTCAGAACACTGAAGATGGTGCCAATGCTGACGTTGACATCGATGTTGCTAGAGCCATCGAGGGGGTCAAACATGAGCAGGTACTCGCCCTGAGGGTAGCGATTGGGAACCAAATGGATGGTCTCCATTTCTTCGGAGGCCATGGCTGCCAAATGACCGCCCCATTCGTTGGCTTCGATCAAAACCTCATTGGCAATGATGTCTAATTTTTTTTGAATCTCGCCTTGCACATTTTCAATGTCGGCACTGCCCAAAACACCACCCAAAGCCCCTTTATTGACGGCATGGCTGATGCTTTTGCAGGCGCGCGCCACCACTTCTAGTAACAAACGCAACTGAGCAGGGATCATGCCCTTGCTGCGTTGCTGCTCTACCAAATAACGTGACAGTGAAACTTTTTGAGACATGGTGATCCTTTTTTATTCGGCCAGTGCACGACTAACAACTTCGCGTACATCGTTGCTCAAGTCGGCTTTGGCAGCCACACGCTCAATGGCTGCTCTGGCAGCTTGTCTGTAGGGTTCGGCCAGTTTTTTCCAACGATCTAGCGCGCGAGCCAGGCGGGCGGCGACTTGCGGGTTGATGGCATCGAGTTCAATGACGCGCTCGCTCCAGAAGACATAGCCCGCGGCATCGGTTCGGTGGAATCCACCGGGGTTGGCGCTGCAGTAACTGAAAATCAGACTTCTGGCTCGGTTGGGGTTGCGCAAGTTGAAATCGGGGTGCTGCATCAATTGACGCACCACTGGCAGGGTGTTGCCATTGCGGTCAGAGGCGCTGGCCTGAAGCGCAAACCATTTGTCGATGACCAAGGCTTCGTTCTTGAACAAGGCATGGAATTGCGCCAAAGCCGTTTCGGCCAAAGCGTGGCCACTAGAGACCAAGGCAGACAGTGCGCCAAATCGATCGGTCATGTTGCTGGCATCTTTGAAAGCTTGCAAGGCTTTGCCGGGCCAAACAGGATTGCCTTCTTTTTGGGCTGCCAAACAAAGCATGTGCAAAGCCATGTTGGCGAGGGCACGTTTGCCACTGGAAATGGCATCTGGAGAATAGGCGCCCAATACACGGTTGTGGGCATAGCAAGTTTGCCAATCGTCTTTCAAAGCGATGGCCAACTGGAGACGCATGGCTTCACGCACGGCATGCACATGTTGTGGATCGACCGATTCAAGTTGCTCTGAGATGTAGGTCTCTGAGGGCAGCGTGAGAACCAATTCTTTGAATGCCGCATCCAGTGATGGGTTGGACAAGACGGTGCGCATGGCATTGAGGTAGCCATCGTCAAGAACGTCATCTGCCTGTGGATTTTTTTCAGTGCGAATAAATCGGAGTGCGGCTTGGACGGCCAAGCGTTGACCCGCTTCCCAACGGTTGAAGGCATCTGTGTCATGCGCCAAGATGCTCAACCACTGGAGGTCAGTTAGATCGCAATCGAGATTGACGGGTGCACTGAAGTTACGCAATAGCGAGGGTGTTGGCTCACTGTCAATGTTTTCAAACACAAAGCTTTGGCTGGCCTCGCTTAACACCAGCGTTCTGTCATGGCCCGACAAGGCTTGGCCTTCTTGGTTCAGAAGACCCATTTTGACGGGAATCACAAATGGATCTTTTTGATTTTGGTCTGGCGTATTGGCGCAGGATTGGGTTAGCGTGAGCGTGTAGGTTCGGTTGCTGATGTTGTAGCTGCCTTGCGCATTGACCCTTGGGGTGCCTGCTTGGCTATACCAGCGCTTAAATTGCGGCAGCAAGCTTGCCAGGGACGACTGAGGATTTGCATCGGCAATGGCCTGTGCAAAGTCATCGCAAGTTACCGCTTGGCCATCATGACGCTCAAAATAAAGTTTCATGCCCTTGGCAAAACCTTGACGACCATCTTGGTCATCCTGTGCACTGACCAAGGTTTGCATCATGCGAACCACTTCTGCACCTTTTTCATAAATGGTGACGGTGTAGAAATTGTTGATCTCTTCGTAAACATCAGGGCGCACGGGGTGTGCCATGGGGCCTGCATCTTCGGGGAATTGAACAGTCCGCAGGACTCGAACATCTTCAATTCGTTTGACGGCCCGGGCACTTTCAACGCCCGCCATGTCTTGGCTAAATTCTTGATCGCGGAAAACGGTGAGGCCTTCCTTCAAGGACAGTTGGAACCAATCGCGACACGTGATGCGGTTGCCGGTCCAGTTGTGAAAGTATTCGTGGCCCACCACGCTTTCAATGCCCGCAAAATCGGTGTCAGTGGCTGTGGCAGGACTGGCCAGTACATATTTCGTATTGAAAATGTTCAGACCTTTGTTTTCCATGGCGCCCATGTTGAAGTCGCTGGTGGCCACAATCATGAAACGCTCTAAATCAAGGGGTAAACCAAATCGTGCTTCGTCCCAAGCCACGCTGGCCATCAGGGAGTTCATGGCGTGTTCAGTTTTGTCCAAATCGCCTGGACGAACAAAGACTTGTAACAAATGCTCTTTGCCAGAGCGCGACACGATACGCTGTTCGCGTGCCACCAATTTGCCAGCCACCAAAGCAAACAAGTAGCAGGGCTTTTTGTGAGGGTCTTCCCATTTTGCAAAGTGACGACCGTCTTCTAACGTGCCTTGTTCCAGCAAGTTGCCATTGGACAAAAGCACCGGGTATTGTTGGGCGTCGGCTCGCAAGGTGACGGTGTAACTGGCCATCACGTCGGGGCGGTCTAAGAAGTAAGTGATGCGGCGGAATCCTTCGGCTTCACATTGCGTGAAGAAAGACTCGTTGCTGACGTACAAGCCTGACAGTTGTGTGTTTTTGGAAGGATTGCAAGTGGTGAAAATTTCCAAATCAAAAGCATCGTTGCCTTCGGGTAAATTTTCAAGCACCAGTTGGTTGCCGTCCATTTTGAAAGAGGTACCGCCACCATTGACCATGACGCGTGCCAAGTTCAATTCTTCGCCATCCAAACGCAAGGCTTGAGCAGGCGCATCGGGATTGCGACGGACACGCATTTTGTTCAGCACACGTGTTTTGGTGGGGTCTAAATCAAAAGTCAAATCGACGGTGTCGATCCAAAATGCGGGCGCTGTGTAATTGACACGGCGGATGGCTTTGGTTTGTCCTTCAAGCATCACAAAAATTCTCCATGGGTTGGGTTGTCAAACCGGCAGGGCCGATTGATCAAACACCTTGTTTGAGCGAAGCTTCAATGAATGCGTCCAAGTCGCCATCCAACACTTTTTGAGTGTTGGACATTTCAACATTGGTGCGTAAATCTTTGATCCGACTTTGGTCGAGCACATAGCTGCGAATTTGATGACCCCAACCCACATCGGTTTTGGTGTCTTCCAGCTTTTGCTGTGCTTCCATGCGCTTGCGCATTTCAAAATCGTACAAGCGTGAGCGCAGGCGTTTCCAAGCGACATCACGATTGCTGTGTTGGCTGCGGCCGTCTTGGCACTGCACCACAATGCCTGTGGGGATGTGTGTCAAGCGCACTGCAGAATCGGTTTTATTGATGTGCTGTCCACCCGCGCCACTGGCGCGAAAGGTATCGGTGCGAACGTCGGCGGGATTGATGTCAATCTCGATGGAGTCGTCCACTTCGGGGTACACAAAAATGCTGGCAAAACTGGTGTGTC
>CALPYQ020000009.1 GCA_943327965.2 Singulisphaera sp. GP187 | reverse complement strand
CGGGTGGTGAAATTGGTAGACGCAGGGGACTCAAAATCCCCCGCCGCAAGGCGTGCCGGTTCGATTCCGGCCTCGGGCACCATCGATTGATGACAAATCGACCTCAACTCATTGCGAAATGAACCTACTTTTAGTTCTTGTTTTGGCGGTGCTATTTCCTGCGGCACACGTCTTGAACGCTTGGCTGTTTGACTTTGCCAATTTAAGCGCACACGTCTCTCTCATTTATCTGCCCGCTTTTTTGCGTCTGTTCAATATTTTGGTCATGGGGCCTGTTTACGGCACGTTGGCCACGCTCATCGGTGGGCTAATTCTTTTATTTTGGTTCAATGAACCCATCGTTCTTGGCCTTTTGAACATTGCCGCCTCGTGCGCAGGCCCCTTGGTTGCCATGATGGGTTTCAGAATTTATTTCAAACGCCGCATTCAACTCACTTCCCTCAAAGATTTAGCCCTGGTGACAGTTGTCTATGCCATTTGCAATTCACTTTTTCACCATACAACCTGGTTGTTATTGGGCAATGAACAGTTGATTGAACCCAACTCCTCTTTTTGGATGTTGATAGGCGATTTGAATGGCGCATTGCTGGGGGCCTATCTTTTTAAGGCCAGCCTCGATTATTTGGAAAAGAAAGGCTTTAATTTTTCAGAGCCTTCGCAGCCCAAAAACTAAGCGCAATCAAAGGCAGGCTGACGCCAAAGCTTGCACGAATGTGCCACACCTCGGCCACCCAACCTAACAGTGGCGGACCCAATAAAAAAATCACAAACGAGGTCTGGGCCAAGGCAGCCACATTGACTGCAGCCGAACGATCTGTTCTTTGTGCTGCTGCCGACATGGCCAAAGGAAAAATAACACTGGTTCCAACACCCATCAGACCAAATCCCAAAAGCGCCACCCAAAAAACCTGGCCCCAAGTGACCAAGCAAACACCCAGTGCCAAAACAAGGATCATGCATCGGGAGACTTTAATGGGATCAAATTTTTCGACAAATTGATCTGCAAAAAACCGAGTGATGGCTTGTGTACTGGCGCCTGCTGCAACTGCCAAACCACAAATGAAGGGGCTGCTGTTGAACATATCACGCATGTAGATGGCGGACCAATCAATGCCTGCACCCTCCATCATCATGGGCGCCAAAGTAGCAACGACCAAGACCAAGATAAATGGCGTAGGCCAAGCGAATCTTTTCGCTAGGTTTGGAGACAGGCCATCAGTCATTTGTGGGCGATGGCGCGCTGGTTCAAATTGTCCCAATGCCAAAAAAGTTGCAACGCAGACCACCAAAACCATGAGTGCTAAATGACTTTGCGGACTTAAGCCCCACTCAGCTGCCAACCCACCCAAAAGGCCTGCACAAGCAAAACCCAAACTCCAAAATGCATGCGATCGGTTCATGATGCGATGGCCTAATGCATGCTCTACGCGATCGGCTTCCAAGTTAACCACTTGCTCGATGGCACCGATACAAACACCTGCTGGCAGCAAACACAAAAACAAGGCGATGGGTTGCGAGGCCAAACTGGCCAAGGCATAAAAAGTAGCGACCAAAGGTAAACCGAAGAGCAATACTTTTCGGTGCCCTAAGCGTTCAATCAGGGGGCCGCCAAAGGTCAATGAAATCAAGGTTCCGAAAGCAGCGCCAATTAGACCGAGGCCCAGTGCACCTTCAGCGACACCCATGTTTTCTTGAATTTCTGCCATGCGCGGATAAAGCCCACCTAAAGCCAGTGCGTAAAGAAAAAAAGCGGCATAAACCCTGCGGGCTGAACTGATGGGCAATCCCAATGAGCGCAACACGTTCATCTTGAAGGTGTCGACTGAGCTTGGGTGATCTTTCCTGCCATGCTTTTTAAGCCAGATTGGACATTGGGATACTTCAATGGCACACGCAATTCTTTTTTTAGTCGATCATTCCGAAGCCGACGCGATTCGCTCATGAAACTCAATAACATCAAGGGCAAACTTTCCTGAGCTTGACTTCGAGGCACACGCGGCGGGCGCTTGAGGCCCATCAAATCAGCCGCAGCATCAAAATAGTCGCCCATCTTTAAATGCGTGTCGTCGCTGACGTGATACACCCTCTGAGGTTTACCTCGCCAAATGGTGGCCACACTGGCTCTGGCCAGATCATCAGAATGAATGTGGTTGGTGTACACATCATCTTCCTGGACCAACACAGGCGTTCCTTTTAGCAGCCTCTCACGCGGCGTACCATTGACACGATCTGGTGCATAAATACCTGGTATTCGCAAAATGGATGCGCGCACACCCGAGCGACCGAAAAACCGAACTACTTTTTCGGCATCAACACGGCGCATCGCTCTGGGGGTGTGCGGTTTGACTGGTTGCGACTCAGAAACCCATTGGCCCTGGCAATCGCCATAGACGCCACTGGTTGAGCCATAAACCAAAGACCTGGGCAGCGTTCTTTTTTTCAGCGCTCTGACCAAGTTCAAGCTTCGGGGGTCGGTTGACCACTCACCGACACGGTCAGAAGGCGGCGGTGCCAAGTGCAAGACACGTGTGGCCCACCCCGCCAAACGTTGCAGGGTCTCTGGCAAGTCTAAATTGCCCAGCAAAGGGGTGATGCCCTGCGCCCTGAAATTGGCCTGCTTGGCGGGACTGGAGGTTAAGGCCACGACCCGTGTTCGTCCTACCAAGTGTTGTGCAGCGCGTTGCCCCACATCACCGCAACCGATGATCAAAACCCGTTCTTTTCGAAAGCGGGAGGGCAAAGCGCCCAAAGGTGTTTGGTTTGAAGGCAAAATCAGGGATTCACAAATTTCAGACCCCCCTAGGATACCGAAAAGATGAGCTTTCAAATCAGCGTTCAACCCAGCGGCCGTATTTTCAGCGCAGACAGTTCAGAAACCTTGCTGGCGGCAGGCATCCGTCAGGGCATTGGACTGCCTTACGGCTGCAAAGATGGCGCTTGTGGTTCATGCAAATGTAAAAAAATATCGGGCACCGTCGTTCATGGCGAGCATCAAGCCAAAGCCCTTAGCGCCGAGGAAGAAGCACAAGGACTGATCTTGACATGCTGTTCAACAGCCCAAAGTGATGTGGTTTTGGAATCACGCCAGGTCACAGAAGAAGGCAGTTTCCCCATCAAAAAAATGCCTGTGCGTGTGGTCAGCCTAGAAAAGAAATCTCATGACGTGATGACCGTTGTCATGCAGTTGCCCGCCACCGACGTCATGAAATTTCATGCGGGTCAATATGTCGAATTTTTGTTACGCGATGGCTCACGCAGAAGTTACAGCATGGCCAATGCACCCCACACCCTCGATGCAGCAGCCCCCAAAGTAGAGCTGCACATCAGGCACATGCCAGGGGGCAAATTTACCGATGTGGTGTTTAGCACCATGAAAGAAAAAGACATTCTGCGAATAGAAGGCCCTTACGGCAGCTTCTTTCTCCGCGAAGACTCCAATGCGCCCCTTATTTTGCTAGCGTCTGGCACAGGCTTTGCACCGATCAAAGCACTCATTGAACACATGCAACACAAAGGCATCACGCGTCCCGCCACTTTGTATTGGGGAGGTCGCCGTCCTTCCGATTTGTACATGAGCGATTGGGTCGAGACCCAAGTCAAATCCATGCCCAACTTGACATACATTCCGGTTGTGTCTGACGCCTTGCCTGAAGACGCTTGGACGGGCCGTACTGGTTTTGTTCATCAGGCGGTCCTGCAAGACTTTTCCGATTTAAGCGGCTTTCAAGTTTATGCATGCGGCGCACCCATTGTGGTGGACTCTGCACGTGCCGACTACACCACCAAAGCGGGCTTGCCTGAGGAGGCCTTTTTTGCCGATTCATTCACCTCAGAAGCCGACAAGGCCAAGGAGTCTGCATGATGTCGACAAAAATTCAGCCAAAGAATTTGCGGCTCAAAACAATGGGCGTCCTTTTGACCGCGTTGGCCTCCTGCCTGTTGCATGCGCAGGCACAAACAAGCACCGCAGCAAACGCCCCACTCACCAAGCCCATCCGACTGGTGGTTCCTTATGCGCCAGGCGGGCCCATCGATGTGACGGCACGCGCTTTGGCTGAGCGTGTCAAAGACACATTGGGCACTGTCATCATCGACAACAAACCAGGCGCTGGTGGCAATTTAGGCGTCGACATTGTGGCCAAAGCACCTGCCGATGGCTACACCATCGGCATTGCTGCCGTAGCCACCCACGCGATCAACCCATGGCTTTTTAGCAAGATGCCTTTCAATGCGGCTACTGACTTTGTAGGCATCACGCAAATGGTGCGTGTACCCAACGTGTTGGTCATGAATGCAGACACCGCGCAGCGCTTAAAAATCAACACGCTGGCCGATTTAATTGCATACGCCAAAGCCAATCCCGGCAAACTGAATGTTGGATCGGGAGGTAACGGCAGTGCGGGCCATTTGGCTGCTGAAATGTTCAAACGCGATGCCGGTATTTTTGCGGTCCACATCCCCTACAACGGCGGCAACCCTGCGCAGTTGGCACTTTTGTCTGGTCAAGTTGATTTCAACTTTGACAACTTGGCCACAGCAGCCGCCAATATCAAAGCTGGCAAGCTCAAAGCCTTGGCAGTGACCACCGCCCAAAGAAGCGCTGCCTTGCCGGATATTCCAGCCATGTCAGAAACCATCAAGGGCTTTGAAATTGACACTTGGTGGGGCCTGGTGGCACCTGCGGCCACACCCCCTGCCATGGTTGCTCGATTGCACCAAGCCTTTGCTGCAGCGTTGGCCACACCTGAAACCAAATCACGTTTTGGCATGATGATGGCCGAGCCTGTGATCAGTACACCCGAACAATTTTCGGCATTCATGAAACGTGAACTGACAAAATACGAGCCGGTGGTCAAAGCCACAGGTGCACGGGTCGACTGATCGACGGGAGTTTATTCGCCCAAATAGGCGGCTCTCACTTTGGGGTCATTGAGTAAGTCTTGACCCGGTCCGGTCATGCTGATCAGACCCGACTCCATCACATAGCCCCGATTGGCGATGGCCAAAGCACGGCTTGCATTTTGCTCAACCAACAGCACCGTTACACCCTGCGAGAAAACATCGCGAACCACTTCAAATATTTTGTCCACCATGATGGGAGACAGTCCCATTGAAGGCTCGTCCAATAACAACACTTTGGGGCGACTCATGAGTGCGCGCCCCATGGCCAGCATCTGTTGCTCGCCGCCTGACATGGTGCCTGCTAGCTGATCTTTGCGTTCACGCAAGCGAGGGAATGTTTCAAACACCTTCTCCATGTCTTCTTGAATGGCGGCTTTGTCATTGCGAATGTAAGCACCCATGAGCAAGTTTTCGATGATGGTCATGCGCGTAAAAACACCACGGCCCTCTGGCACCATGGCCAAGCCTTGCTTCACCAAATCCCAGGGGCCTTGTCCCACAATACTTTGACCCAAGTATTCAATGTCACCTGCATGCAAAGGCAATGAGCCCGTGATGGCTTTCATGGTGGTTGTTTTACCTGCGCCGTTGGAACCAATCAAGGACACCAATTCACCTTCATGCACTTCAAAGTCAATGCCTTTGACAGCCTGAATACCGCCGTAGGCCACCTGCAGGCCTTTGACTTTCAACAATGTGGCCGCCATTTCAATGTCCTCCGGTGCCTAAATAGGCTTCAATCACTTTTTCATTTTTCTGAACTTCAGCAGGCGTGCCTTCCGCAATTTGTTTGCCGTAATCCAGCACCGTGACCCTGTCGCACAAACCCATGACCAACTTCACATCGTGTTCAATCAACAAGATGGTGCGGTTGTCTTTGCGAATTTGATCGATGAGGGCGCGCAACTGAATTTTTTCAGTGGCATTCATGCCGGCTGCAGGCTCGTCCAATGCAATCAGTTGCGGATCGGTGGCCAAGGCTCGCGCAATTTCTAACCTGCGTTGATCGCCATAGGACAGCGTGCGTGCACGGTAATCGGCGTATTGGCCAATGCCCACATAGTCCAGCAACTCTTGTGCTCGCTTGGCAATTTCATCTTCCTCTTGTTTGAACTTGGCTGTTCTAAAAATAGCCCCTAACAAACCTGAAGAAGTGCGAACATGACGACCCACCATGACATTTTCCAAGGCGGTCATTTCGGCAAACAATCGGATGTTTTGAAATGTGCGCGCAATACCTGCTTGCGCGACTTCATGCACGGCTGTAGGTTGATACGGTTTGCCGGCCAACTCAAAACTTCCGCTGTCTGGTGTGTAGAGACCGGTAATCACATTGAAGAACGTTGTCTTGCCTGCGCCATTGGGCCCAATCAGTCCATAAACTTGGCCGCGCTCAATGGTCATGCCAACATCCGACAAAGCTTGCAAGCCGCCAAAACGCTTAGAAATACCAGCGACTTTTAAAACGGGCGATGCGTTTTGTGATGAATTCATATCACGCCCCGCCTTTAACTTGAAGCGATTTGCCATGCTCGCTTGAGGGCCACAATCCTCTGGGTTTCATCAGCATGATCACAATCATGGCCAAAGCAATGAGCAATTGACGGAGGATGGCCGCATCCAAACGGCCATCGGTCATGGCTTGCAAAGGCCCCGCCACATAACGCAACACTTCGGGCAGCGCTGACAACAAAATGGCGCCTAGAACCACGCCTGGCAAATGACCCAGCCCACCCAAAACCACCATGGCCACAATCATGACGGACTCCATGAGACTGAAAGATTCTGGCGAGATAAATCCTTGAAATCCTGCAAACATGGCACCCGAAACGCCACCAAAAGTGGCGCCCATGCCAAAGGCCATGAGCTTCAGATTTCGTGTGTTCAGGCCCATGGCTTTGGCTGCAATTTCGTCTTCCCGAATGGCCATCCAGGCACGGCCAATGCGTGAGACTTCTAAACGATACGAAATTAACAATGTGAGCAATACCAAAGCCAAGAACAAGTAGTAGTACAAGCTGACGGATGCAATTTCAAGACCAAACAAATCGATCTTTTTGCCTAAATTGATACCAAAAAAATGAATGGGGTCAATTTGATTCAATCCCTTGGGCCCGTTGGTGATGTTGACGGGTTGATCGAGGTTGTTCAAAAAGACACGAATGATTTCGCCAAAACCCAAGGTGACAATGGCCAAATAATCGCCCCTGAGTTTTAAGGTAGGCGCCCCCAACAACATGCCGAACAAACCCGCTAAGGCTGCGGCCAAAGGCACAATGACCCACAACGGCATGTGCAAGCCGCCAGGAAACATGGCGGCTACCGCGGGAAAGGTTTCAAACAAATGGGGCGATGCAAGCAGGCCATACATGTAGGCGCCAACCGCAAAGAAAGCGACATAACCCAGATCTAGCAAGCCAGCGTATCCCACCACAATGTTGAGGCCCACGGCCAGCAGGATGTACAACAAGGCCATGTCGGCAATTCGCACCCAGGCATTGCCAAACTGCTGCAACACCAAAGGCAGGATCAACAGCAGGACACCTAAAGCAATGGTTGATTGGTTCTTGGAGAGGTTCATCAAAATTCTCACGCGGTATGCAAGCTCGGTATTCAAGCGCGGTCTGCGACGCGCTCACCCATCAAGCCAGAGGGCCTCAAGGTCAATACAAATATCAAAACAATGAAGGCAAAAATATCGGCGTAGTGACTGCCCAAGACGCCACCCGTCAGGGCACCGATGTAGCCCGAACCAATCGATTCGATCAGCCCCAACAACAAGCCACCGACCACGGCACCG
The DNA here is from genome assembly GCA_943327965.2 of Singulisphaera sp. GP187. GTDB lineage: Bacteria > Pseudomonadota > Gammaproteobacteria > Burkholderiales > Burkholderiaceae_C > Limnohabitans_A. Next base: position 6,325 of record CALPYQ020000009.1, on the reverse strand, counting down.
GTGAGGTTGCCAATGCCACCAAACACTGCCGCGGTAAAGGCTTTTAGACCTGGCAAAAATCCCATGCTGTGATGCACAGTGCCGTAATTGGATGCAAACATCACACCTGCAATGGCGGCCAAAACTGCGCCAATCACAAAGGTGGCGGAGATGACAAAGTCGGGCTTCACACCCATCAGTGCGGCAACTCGGGGGTTCTCGGCAGTGGCTCGCATGGCACGACCCAGCTTGGTGGCGTTCACGATCCACATCAACACAGCCAGTGAAATGGCAGTGACGGCCAAAATCATGATTTGGGTTGAAGAAATGACTGCACCGCCCACGTTAAATGGCGTTGTCGGCAACAAGGTGGGATACGGTTTGTAGTTGGGTTTCCAAATGATCATGGCCAATGTTTGTAGCAAGATGCTCATGCCAATGGCCGTGATGAGCGGCGCCAGTTTGGGACTGTTTCGCAGCGGTCGGTAAGCGATTTTTTCAATGGTGAAATTTAAACAAGCAGAAACCACACTGGCAATGATCAGGGCAATTAAAAGAATGACCCACCCTGGCATGCCGGTCATCGATTCCTGCATGAGAGCAATCACAGACCAGCTGGTCAGCGCCGCCACCATCAAAACTTCGCCGTGCGCAAAGTTAATCAAGTTGATGATGCCGTAGACCATGGTGTAGCCCAAAGCAATGAGCGCATACATGCTACCTAAAACCAAGCCATTGATGACTTGCTGAATGAAAACATCCATGTGTTTGATTCCTAGTTTTTGACTGACTTGGCTTGATTCAACGAATGCAAGCTGGCCATTTTCTCTGCAATTTTCAACTCAAGACCCCTGTCAACAGGTCTGTAAAAACCGGGAGCGGGCATGCCCTCCGGCAAGTATTTTTCTCCTGCGGCAAATCCACCCTCCTCGTCATGCGCATATCTGTAGCCCTTGCCATAGTCCAAGTTCTTCATGAGCTGTGTGGGTGCATTTCGCAAATGCATGGGAACAGGGCGCGTGCCATCTTTCTTGACCCATGCCTTGGCTTCATTGAAGGCTTTATAAACCGCATTTGATTTGGCTGCCACAGCCAAATAAATGACACATTCTGCCAAGGCCAATTCGCCCTCTGGGCTGCCCAATCGTTCGTAGACTTCTGCGGCATCCAGTGCCAATCTCAAAGCTCTAGGATCGGCCAGTCCAATGTCCTCCGCCGCCATGCGAATTAAACGCCGCGCCATGTAGCGTGGATCTGCACCGCCATCGAGCATGCGGGTGAACCAATACAAAGCGGCATCGGGGTCAGAGCCACGGACCGATTTGTGCAAGGCACTGATGGTGTCATAAAACTGCTCGCCGCCTTTGTCATAGCGGCGCATGCGCTCACCCAAAACTTTGAGAAGCCATGCGTCAGATATAAGTTCTAGCTTTTCACGCTGTGCAGCGACTGCCAAAGTCTCGAGCGTGTTCAATAAGCGCCGCGCATCGCCATCGGCATACGCAATCAATCTTTGTTCTGCCTCTGCCTCAAGGGGCGCAATGGCGCCGATGTCCAAGGCCCTTTGAATGATTTGTTGAAGGTCCTCTTCGCCCAAGGCTTGCAGCACATAAACGGCTGCACGTGACAACAACGCTGAGTTGACTTCAAAGGAAGGATTCTCGGTGGTTGCACCAATGAAAGTAAACAAGCCGCTTTCAACATGCGGCAAGAAAGCATCTTGTTGACTCTTGTTGAATCTGTGAACCTCGTCCACAAAAACAATGGTGCGTTGCGGTTGCAGCCCTTGCAAAGCCGACTGTGCTTTTTCGACCGCCTCACGAATGTCTTTCACACCGCCCAACACAGCGCTGATGCTAATGAACTGGGCATCAAAGGCATCCGCCATCAGTCTGGCAATGGTGGTTTTGCCCACGCCTGGTGGACCCCACAAAATGCAGCTGTGCGGTTGACCCGACTCAAAGGCCAAACGCAGCGCCAAGCCCTCACCCAACAAATGCTGCTGACCGATCACCTCTCCCAAACTGCGAGGACGCAATTTTTCGGCCAATGGTTGGTGCAAAAGAGATTGCCCATGTGGCTGTGATTGACCCAGGCTTGTCATGGCCGAATGACCTGGGCACCAGCAGGCGTTTTGAATTGAAAAGTTTCTGGCGTCAATTTGGCATTGACTTCAAAGTTTTGAAAGTTAAGGCGCGAGGTTTGACCCAAACCGTCCACAATTTCCAAGACTGACAAAACAGGAATAGCTTGCGCTTGAACTTTCAATCCGACACGAATGATTTGAACAGCCCCTTCCGATTGCTTGGGTGTGGCCTTGATCCACTGCATGCCCTCTGAATCAGCTTCTGCCAAAAGGTTGAACTCGGCCTGAAGCACTTTCAGATCGCCAGTGGATGCAATGAACGCTGCAGGCGTCTGCCCCCAACCTTGACTTTGTTTTCTAACCGTGACCTGATTGAGGTCAGCGTCATACAACCAAAGCGACTGACCATCTGAAACCATGGTTTGAACAAACGGTTTTTGATAAGCAAAACGGAATTGTTGCGGTCTTTGAAATTCAAACGTACCCGATGAAGTTTTGCGGCGTGGTGCTTGGTCTGCTTTGGCGGGCGAAGTCACCAGCTGTGTAAATTGCGCTCGACCGCTTTGTGTTTGTTTGAGAAACTGACTCAAACTGTTCAAAGCTTCTGGGTTGGGAGCCTGCGCCATGATGGCGCCGCAAAATAGCGCGCTCACAATACATGCCAATAGGTTTCTAAAAAAGCGTGTCATCTCGAACGACTCCAATTTGAGTGACGGGATCATTCAGTGCGCGCAGGCACCAAAATTTCACGCTGGCCATTGCTGCTCATGGAACTGACCAAGCCCGCTTTTTCCATCTCTTCTACCAGACGTGCTGCGCGGTTGTAACCAATCTTAAGATGGCGCTGCACCAATGAAATGCTGGCCTTGCGGTTCTTCAGAACCACTTCGACCGCTTGGTCGTACATGGGGTCTTTCTCGGCATCTCCCGTGTCACCGTAACCCGTGTCTTCGCCATCGGTGGTGCCGCCTTCCAACACACCCTCGATGTAATCGGGTTCGCCCTGCGACTTTAAATAACTGACGACGCGGTGCACTTCTTCGTCGCTCACAAAAGCGCCGTGAACCCTGATGGGAAAACCTGTACCTGAAGGCATGTAGAGCATGTCACCCATGCCAAGCAAGGCTTCTGCCCCCATTTGATCCAAAATGGTTCGGCTGTCAATTTTGCTAGAAACTTGGAACGCGATACGGGTTGGAATGTTGGCTTTGATCAAGCCTGTAATGACATCCACGCTAGGCCGCTGTGTGGCCAAAATGAGGTGAATGCCAGCGGCTCGGGCCTTTTGTGCCAAGCGCGCTATAAGCTCTTCAATCTTCTTGCCAACCACCATCATCAGGTCGGCCAACTCGTCAATCACCACCACAATGTGCGGCAAGCGCTTGAGTGGTTCAGGATCATCGGGTGTGAGGCTGAATGGATTCAAAATGAATTCTTCGCGCTCGGTGGCTTCGTCAATTTTGGCGTTGTAACCTGCCAAATTGCGCACGCCCATTTTGCTCATCAACTTGTAGCGGCGCTCCATTTCTCCCACACACCAATTGAGGCCGTGCGCAGCTTGTCGCATGTCTGTGACAACCGGCGCTAACAAGTGCGGAATGCCTTCGTAGACCGACATTTCCAACATCTTGGGGTCAATCATGAGCAAGCGAACATCACGCGCTTCCGCTTTGTAGAGCAAGGACAAGATCATGGCATTGATACCCACTGACTTGCCTGAACCCGTGGTGCCTGCCACCAACACGTGCGGCATCTTGGCCAAATCGGCCACGATAGGATTGCCGACAATGTCCTTGCCCAAACCCATGGTGAGCATGGACTTGGCTTCGTTGTAAACCTGCGAACCCAAGATTTCACTCAACTTGATGGATTGGCGTTTGGCATTCGGCAGTTCCAAAGCCATGTAGTTTTTGCCTGGAATGGTTTCCACTACCCGAATGGAAATTAAGCTGAGTGAACGCGCCAAGTCTTTGGCCAAGTTGACCACTTGCGAGCCCTTGACGCCGGTGGCCGGTTCAATTTCGTAGCGCGTAATGACAGGACCCGGCGCTGCAGCGACCACGCGCACTTCAACACCAAAATCTTTGAGGCGCTTTTCAATCATGCGGCTGGTCATCTCCAGTGTTTCTGGCGAAACACCTTCTTGGCGCTGGGTGAGACTGTCAAGCAAATCAACTTGCGGTAATTTGCTATCGGGCAGTTCAGAGAACAAAGGTTTTTGACGTTCTTTAACCACCCGCTCGCTGCGCGGGACATCGGTGACAGGCGACTCAATCACCATGGGTGCTGGGGGCTCTGCAAAAACCGGCGCGGCCACACCTGCCGCAGCGAACAAAGGCTTCTCTTCAAATTCGTCGCCAAAGGGGTGCAGTTGCGGCTCTACAGGCGCATTGGATTGCAGCTGTTCACGTTCGCGCAAAGCTTGTTGGCCCATGGCCAAGTCTTCTTCCATTTCGCGTTTTTCTTGACGCGATTGCATGAGGGCATCAATTTTGGCGCCGAGGTTTTCACAAACCTGACCCCATGAAAATCCAAATGCCCAAGCCATTCCCAAGGCCAGAAAAACAATCTCCATCAAGGCTGCGCCATTGGCACCCAACCATTTGACAGTGAATTGCCCCACCATGAGCCCCAAGGCACCGCCACTGGTGCCGGGCATGATGGCATCCCAGCGCGCCAATCGACCCCATTCAATGGCGCAACTGGAGGACATCAATACAAGCAGGCCGACCCAAAAAACGAGCCTTGTTTTCCAATTCGATTCTTCCCGAACAGCGGGGTTAGCTGCTGATTCGGAGCCTCTTAGCCAATAGGCCCAAGCTTGCAACCATGCACGTCCCAAAACGGCGACCAACCACCAAGCTGAATAACCAAAACAGAAATACATGCCATCGGCCAGCCACGCCCCAACGGTGCCCATCCAATTTACCAATGGCGCACCCAAACCTGAGCCAGACCATGAGGGGTCTTTGGGGCTGTAACTGAACATGGCGAGGGTCAAGACCAGTAAACTCGCCGCGCCTAAGAATAAAATGATCTCTTGGGTAAAACGCATCAGGCCAGCACCTTCCGACGACTGATTTTGCAGGTCGGATTCAGGGGTGCCGTTAGCGTTGTTGAGGGTGCGAAGTGAATAGGTCATGATCTAACCCTCAAGCTTACCCGATAGACCTCCCCAAACACGTGTTTCACAAGCTTCTTACAATGGGGTTTTAGCGTTTTCCCGAATTCAGCAGGTTTCCCATCATGTCCAACACACTTCCCACCCAACACGCCAAAGTTTTGATCTTGGGTTCTGGCCCCGCCGGCTACACCGCCGCCGTGTATGCAGCCCGCGCCAACCTGAAGCCTTTGCTCATTACCGGCATTGCCCAAGGCGGCCAACTTATGACCACCACCGAAGTGGACAACTGGCCTGCCGACGTGCATGGCGTGCAAGGCCCCGACCTGATGCAACGCTTTTTGGAGCACGCCGAGCGCTTTAACACGCAAGTTGTGTTTGACCACATCAACAAGGTCGACTTCAGCAAGCGCCCGTTTACATTGACAGGTGACAGCGGCGTCTACACCTGCGATTCTTTGATCATTGCCACTGGCGCGTCTGCCAAATATTTGGGCCTAGACTCCGAAACAGCCTTCATGGGCCGTGGTGTCTCAGGTTGCGCCACTTGTGACGGTTTTTTCTACCGCGAGCAATTGTGCTGCGTTGTAGGCGGCGGCAATACAGCGGTAGAAGAGGCTTTGTACCTGTCCAATATTGCCAGCAAGGTGCACTTGATTCACCGCCGAGACAAGTTCAAAGCCGAACCCATTTTGGTTGACAAACTGATGGACAAAGTGGCTGCGGGCAAGATTGTCTTGCAAACTTTCCAAACCCTCGAAGAAGTGCTGGGTGACGAAACAGGCGTGACGGGCGTGCGCTTGAAATCCACCAAAGACGGCTCATTGCAAGATTTGGAACTCAAAGGCTGCTTTATTGCCATTGGCCACGCACCCAACACTGAAATTTTCCAGGGCCACCTGACCCTGGAAAATGGCTACATCGTGACCCAAAGTGGCCTCAAAGGCTTTGCCACCATGACCAGCGTCCCAGGCGTGTTTGCCGCGGGTGACGTCCAAGATCACGTTTACCGCCAAGCCATTACCAGTGCTGGAACGGGCTGCATGGCCGCCCTGGATGCTCAGCGCTTTTTGGAGCAAGAAGGCGTCTAAGCCTTCTGCTTGGGCCGTTTGGCTTGGCATTGCCCCAAAAAGCTGGCT
>CALPYQ020000008.1 GCA_943327965.2 Singulisphaera sp. GP187 | reverse complement strand
GGGTTGTGGCAAGCATTGAAGCGTTGGTCCACGGCAATGCGCGCCAGTGCGGCGGCGTCATAGCCATGCACCGAGGCATATCGCTGCGCAATCATGGCGTAGCCCGTGTTTTGGGCCATGTGGCCGTAAGGCAAATCCATTTCGGCTTCGGGTGCGCCAAAGCGTGTGCTGTGGCCGCCAAATCGAGAGGCCCGCATGACCTCGGCAATGTGATCGTCATGGGGCGCGGTGGGCGCCATGCGCGCCGGTATGACGCAAACCACGGTGTCACACATGCCCAGTTCAATGGCAGCGGCTGCGCGCCACACCATGCCTACGGAGCTGGCGCCACCTAAGTCAACCACTTCTGCAAAATTCAGTCGTGTTCCCAAATACTCACCCGCCATGGCTGGAATGAACATGCCTGCTTCATGGAATTGGGGGCCTAATGTAATCAAACCATCCACATCGGCCAAGGAGAGTCCGGCATCGTCCAGCGCTTGGGTGGCCAAGTCTGCAACCTGCTCCAAGTGAAACATGCGGGGCGCCGTGCTGTATTTTTCTGGCTTGTATTGGGCTGCACCCACAATGGCAGCTTTTCCTGAGAGTCCCATGGTTTCCTTTGGCGAATTCGTTGCTTGCTATTGTGCGCAGACTGGCCCGTGCAACCATCGTCCAAGTAGACTAAAAATGAAATCCAACAAGTCGATGAAAGGGACTGCTGGCCCTTTACCCTCTAAATCGAGGTAACTCAGTCGTTGGTTTCGCTGAGCCAGGCCACGCTGTTGAGGAAAATGCGGACCAATTCAGTTTGACGGCGTACGCCGGTTTTGGAGAAGATGGAGCGCAAATGCGCGCGCGCTGTATTGCGCCGAATGTTCAGCACTTCAGAGGCGTCTTCGAGGGACAAACCATTGGCCAACTGAATGGCCAGCGCTGTTTCGGCGGGCGTGAGGTGAAACAGCTCTTGCGCCAAGCGCACGGGCGGATCGACGCGGCCTTCGGTATCGCGCAAGAAAATGGCCACACTGGGCCGCTGCTTGCCCTCTGTCCATTGGTCGGAAGAAATAGGCTGAACAATCAAGCCCCATGCCAGTCGGCCTGAGGGTCGCGTGATGGAAGTGGCTTGGTTCAGCGTTGCTTTGGTGACAATTTTTTTCACCAAAGCGTCTTGAATCAGGGCCTGCAATTTTTTGTTGTCGTTGGTGTAAGCGGCCTCTAGCTGCTTGGACACCACGCGCAGGCCATCTTGCGATTCCAAGATGGCGGTAGCGGCGGGGTTGCATTCCAGCACTTGCCGATCTTGGTCCAAGATGACCACGCCCACCATGAGTTGGGCCATGGCTTGGCTGTACAAGGAGCTGACTTTGCGGTCGTCATTGATCGACAGGTGCAGGTTCAGCGCGCGCTTGATGTGAGGAATGAGGAGTTTGCAAAAATCAATTTCTGCTTTGCTGAAGGCCTCGGCATCTTCAGGGCGGGTAATTCGCAGGCCATAAACACCCCCATTGCGGGTTGAAATGTCAGCCGCCAACACATGAAAGACGCCTTGAGGTTTGCAATAACTTTGGTAGTAATCGGAGTTACGCCACTCTCGCTCGGAAATGACATCGGCAATGGTCACAAGTTGATCGGGCACCATGCCGGTAAACGGGCTCATGGCAATGTAGGGATTGCCGGGGTCGAGGTTGGATTGGTTGATGCCTGCAGACACAATCAAGCCAATGTCTTCGGTGGTTTCGGTGCGGACAATTAAGGATGCGTAGTTGCCTGCAAAGCCGGTTCGAATGGTTTCCAGGCAGCTGACCCAGCCCGCCTCGTCCAGCGCCGCATCGTAGATAGCGCCCAGAATGTGGCTCAGGAACTCCTGAGACATCGAGATTCCGGTGCGATTCATTGATTTTTTATCGGGCATTTCGACAGCTTGGCTGTTAGGTCTAAAGGCAGGGAATGAGTATAACGACCCGCCTTCGCATTGCAAAATGAATGCTCAATTGACCTCAAACAAGCCGGCTGCACCCATGCCGCCACCAATGCACATGCTCACCACCACATAACGAACGCCGCGGCGCTTGCCTTCCAGCAGGGCGTGGCCCACCAGTCTGGCGCCAGACATGCCAAAGGGATGGCCGATTGAAATGGCGCCACCATTGACATTCAGCTTGGCGTCATCAATGCCCAGGGTGTCTCGGCAGTGAATGACCTGACAGGCAAATGCCTCGTTGATTTCCCACAATCCAATGTCAGCCACGCTCAAGCCATGGTTCTTTAACAATTTGGGAATGGCGTAAACAGGGCCAATGCCCATTTCGTCGGCACGGCAACCCGCCACAGCCACACCGCGGTAAGTGCCCAAGGGGGCCAGGCCGCGGCGTTTGGCTTCGGCAGCGCTCATCAAAACGGAAGCAGACGCACCGTCTGACAACTGTGAGGCATTGCCCGCTGTAATGAAGGCGCCTTCTGGAACCCATTGGCCATTTTTCCAAACAGGTTTGAGTTTGGTCAAACTTTCCAAGGAAGTGTCCGCCCGGCTGCCTTCGTCTTGAAGCAAGGTGACGGTTTCGCTGCCAGTGACGTTGCCTTCTTTGTCAAACAATTGCTTTTGCGTGGTGAGAGGCACAATCTCTTCGGCAAATAAACCGGCTTGTTGCGCTTTGGCGGTGCGTTGTTGGCTCTGCAATGAATACGCATCTTGGGCTTCACGCGAAATGCCATAGCGTTGGCTGACAATTTCTGCAGTCTCAATCATCTGAATGTAGGCCGTGGGCATGACGTCCAAAACGGATTTGGACTGCGCGCGGTGGCTGTTTTTGTATTTGTTTTGTACCAGCGAAATAGATTCCAGACCACCGGCCACCGCAATGTTCATCTCACCGGTCATGATGCCTTTGGCCGCGGTGGCAATGCTCATCAAGCCAGAAGCGCACATGCGGTCTATGGTCATGCCGCCCACGCTGTCGGGCAAGCCTGCGGTGTAGCAGCACAAGCGGCCTAAGTTGTAACCTTGATTGCCCTGCTGCGCAGCAATGCCCAAAACCACGTCATCGACTTCATGGCCTTCTACGCCTGCTTTTTGCAAGGCATGGCGAATGACATGACCGCCTAAGACCGGCGCTTCGGTGTCGTTGAAAGCGCCGCGATAAGCCTTACCAATGGGTGTGCGGGCTGTAGAAACGATGACGGCATCTTGTGTGTTCATGGGGAAAATTCTCATTCAAAATAAAGACGGCTGATGGTGTTGACCACGCAGCCAGGTTTGCCAGCGCCTTCAATTTCAACGCTGATGCTGACCACGACTTGTACGCCGTTGTCCTTGATCAATTCGGCCGTCAAGACTTGGCCACGCCCTCGGACGCGCGAGTTGACCAACACGGGTGATGGAAATCGAACCTTGTCGCAACCATAGTTCACGCCCATTTTGAGGCGTTCATAACGCACCAGTTGGGGCAAAAACAGATTGGCCAAGGACAGGGTCAGAAAGCCATGGGCAATGCAGGCACCAAAAGGCCCTTCTTTGGCACGTACTGGATCAACGTGAATCCATTGATGGTCCCCAGTTGCATCGGCAAATGTGTTGATGCGCTCTTGGGTGATGGTGATCCATTCGGTGACACCCAAATCTTGGCCCACAGCCGCCATGGCGGAGGCTGCAGAGTCTAGACAAAGTGAGGGGGCTAATGAATCGGTCATGGCTTAAGCCCTTTGGGAGCTGACAGAAATTACCTCGCCCGTCATGTAGGACGAATAGTCGCTGGCCAAAAATACCATGACGTTGGCCACTTCCCATGGCTCGGCACCGCGGCCAAAGGCTTCACGTTCTGACAACTGATTGAGCAGTTCTTCGGACGCCGATTTTTTGAGAAACGCGTGAATGGCAATGGAGGGCGCCACCGCATTGATGCGAACGCCAAACTCGGCGGCTTCTAAGGCGGCGCAGCGTGTCAGCGCCATGACGCCCGCCTTGGCGGCCGCATAGTGGGCTTGTTCGGTTTGGGCGCGCCATCCCAGCACAGAGGCGTTGTTGACTATCACGCCTTTGCCTTGTGGTTGCATCACCTTGAGCGCTGCGCGCGTGACCCTGAAGGTGCCAGTCAGGGTGACACCAATGACCTTGTCCCATTCTTCATCGGCCATGTCAACAATTTTTTTGCTGGTGCCCAAGCCGGCGTTATTGACCAAGACGTCGATGCCGCCCATGGTTTGATTGGCTTGATCAATCAAGGCTTGAACTTGCGCTTCTTGGCTCACATCACAGAGTTGGCTGTAGATGGCTTGCAAACCGGTTTCTTTTTGAAGCGTTTGAACGGCTTCGTTCAATCTTCTTTCGTGCACATCAGAAATGAACAGCGCTCGGCAACCTTCTTCGGCAGCACGTTTGGCCACTGCAAAACCAATGCCTGCACCTGCAGCTGCAGTGACCAACACAGATTTGCCGCGCAACAGGCCGTGGCCAGGAACATAGTCGGGAGGATTTTTCATGGGAAAAAAGGTGGTCAATGAATGGGGTTCATGATGCGCAAATGGGCTTCAAACAGCATCGTCTGCTTGGACGATAAAGGGCAGCGCCCTTATTTGGGCATCAGGAGGGCCCGCTCTGCCATCAAATTAAGCTGAATTTCATTGCTGCCTGCATAAATGGTGTCAGCGCGGCTCACCAGCCACAAACGCTGTAATGCTGTTCGATTTGCATCGTCGCATGCCACGTCGCCATCGGGGCCAAGAACGTCCATGGCCAATTCGCCTAAAGTTCGGCGCCAGTTAGACCAAGCATATTTGCTGATGCTGCTGGCCCTGGGCGGCGCGTTGTCGCCGCAAGTTCTCAGTGCATGGTAGCGCAGGGTTTGTAGGCCCAAAATGGCTTTGGCCAAGCGTTGCCGAATGTTAGGAAGTTGGATGGCGCCATTGTGTTGGGCCATTTGAATCAGCGTGCTCAGTTCATTTTGAAAATGCGCTTGTTGACCCAAGGTGGAAGCGCCGCGTTCGCATTGCAACAGATACATGGCAACCGCCCAACCTTGACCCGGCTCACCCAGTACACATGGACTGGCAGTGCGAGCCCCATCAAAAAAGACTTCGTTGAATTCAGACTCGCCCGTGATTTGTCGAATGGGTCGCAATGTGACGCCGGACTGCTTCAATGGCACCAATAAAAAGATCAAGCCTTTGTGACGAGTGGACCCTGGCTCGGATCGCGCCAAAACAAATATCCAATCGGATTCATGGGCCCAGGAGGTCCAAACTTTTTGTCCGTCTATGACCCATTCGCCTGTTTCAGGATCTTGTTTGGCGCGTGTTTGAACGCCCGCCAAATCAGAGCCCGCGCCGGGTTCTGAGTAACCTTGAGCCCAGTAGTCAGTGCCCTTCAAAATGCCAGGCAAGAATTGATTTTTCAAAGCTTCGGTGCCATAGGCCATCAGCGTCGGCGCAAGCAAGGTCTCGCCAATGTGGCCCAATCGACCCGGCCCACCGCATTGAACATATTCCTCATGAAAAATCATTTGTTGCGTCAATGGCAACTCGCGGCCGCCATGGGCTTGGGGCCAGCTCAAACCTGTCCAGCCACCTTCTGCCAGCTTCTGTTCCCAACGCTTGGCCAAGGCGGCTGAGTAGCCAGGTGAGCCCAAACCATTGGCATGACGCAGGGGTTCAAACTCGCCCGTTAAATGCGCAGCCATCCATTCGCGAATGCGCGCCCGAAAGCGGCGGTCTTCAATCGATTCGACGGCGTTCATGCTTGCTTCAACTCGTCTGTGTCATAAAGAGAAGCCACACACTCAAGCCACTCTGAGACAGGGCCTAAGCGTTGGCTTGTAGCTTGTGCGCGGCGCAGATAAAAATGCGGATCGTATTCCCAAGTAAATCCAACACCCCCATGCAGCTGCAAATTTTCTCGCGCACAAAATTGGGCAGCTTCTGTGGCTGTCACCCGCGCTTGGGCTGCACTGACCATCAGACCCTCTGTGCTGTCGTGTGTGTCTGCTAAGCACGCTGCGCCATAAACGGCAGAGCGTGCGCTTTCAACTTCGACCAACATCTGCGCGCATCGATGTTTGATGGCCTGAAAGCTGGCAAGGGGGCGACCGAATTGTTGACGCTCTAAAACATAAGCCAAGGCCATGTCCAAGCAGGCTTGCGCCACACCCACTTGCTCGGCAGCCAGTCCGATTGCGCCCAAATACTTGATGCGGGTCAACAATGTCTCTGCTGTGGGACCTTGCGCTAAACATTGTTCTTGCGTCACTTTGACACCGATTGCTTGGACAACTGCCGAGCAACGTGTTGTGTCTAAGCTTGTTTGCGGCGAAATTTTTAGACCTTCACTGTGGGCATTCACAGCGAACAACAAGGTTTCACCCGCAGGCGTTTTGGCAGGCAACAAAATGATGTCTGCCAACTGGGCAGAACCCACAGATTTCCAGGTGCCCTCAAGCTGCCAGCCCTTTTCATTCGCATGGGCGTAGGCTTCTTCGCAACTCAGTGCCATTGAAGCGACAGCTTTCTCGCTTGCAATTTTGTTGAGCCAATGCTGCGCCAAGGCTTGAGGTGGCAGCGTCTTTAGCGCGGTGGCTGTTAAGACTGCCGTGTCAAAAAATGGCACGCATGCCAAGCGTCGCCCCATTTGTTCTTGCAACAAGCACACGCTGACCCAATCTAAGTCTAAGCCACCCACAGCTTCGGGTAAGTGGACACCACACCAACCTAAATCGGCCATGGCAGTCCAAAGTGTTGGGTCCATGGGGGCCAAAGATTGGGTGTGCGCCCTCACCTGGGCCATTGAACTTGCCTTGGCTAAGAAGGTCTCAGCGCTTTCGACAATCTGTTGCTGTTCTAGGGTGAGCTGCAGGTCCATCACGCAGCCTTGGGTCGTCTGTCTTTCCAAGGCGCAGCCTGTTCCAGTTGGGCGGCCAACGCAAACAAGGTGTCTTCATCGCCATAGCGACCTGCAAAGTGGGCGCCAATGGGCATGTTCTGAGAATTCCAATGCAAGGGAACTGACATGGCGGGGTGCCCGCTGATGTTGAAGAGCGCTGTAAAGGGTGACGCCGTCATGACCACTTTGACAAAATCTTCATAGGGCTGGTTCAGTGACATCTGGCCAATGAGAGGGGCCGGTGCCGCTGTCACAGGCGACAAAATACAGTCGTAATCTGCCAGGAATAAATCGATGGTTCTGCCAGCTTGGTCAAATGCCGATCTGGCTTTGAAAACTTGCAAAGCCGAAAACTGTTTGGCCAGTTGCAAGCTACGCCAATTAAGCCTTTCAAATTCGTCTTCGCGCGCATCGCGGCCCAAAGCGGCTTCGCGGGTTTGCACTTGCGTCAGCATGCCTGTGGCGGTGGCAATGCCCATGCCGCCAAACATGTCGCCGACGGCCAAGACGGGTTGTGCAATGTCAACGTGATGACCCAAAGATTCGCAAAGTTGGGCAGTTTTTTGAACAGCTTCTAAACAATCTGGATGAACGGGTGCGCCAAAGGGATTGTCAAGCATCAAGGCAATTTTCAAAGGACGACATGTGTCGGTGCCCCCCAAAAATGCTTGATAGGTGCTGCTGCGAGCACCTGCCTCTGGGCCTTGGGTGAGTTGCAACATTAAGGCGCTGTCACGCACACTTCGGCTGATGACGTGCTGGCAAGAAAGCCCCATCCAACCCTCTAGCGCTTTGGGTCCCATGGGAATTCGACCTCGGCTAGGTTTGAAGCCAAATAAACCGCAGTGTGATGCCGGAATTCGAATCGAACCACCGCCATCACTGGCATGTGCAACGGGCAGGATGCCAGCCGCAACAGCCGCCGCCGCGCCGCCCGAGGAGCCGCCCGCACTGAAGCTTAAGTTCCAAGGGTTGAGGGTGTTGCCAAAAAGTTTGGATTCGGTGGTGGCGGTTTGACCAAATTCGGGCGATGTTGTTTTGGCAAAAACATTCAGACCTGCCGCCAAATAACGTTGAACCAAAGTGGAATCGTGGTCTGCCACAGCGTCTTTGAAAAATGCACAGCCGTTGGTGGTGATGGTTCCTTGGAGTGCTACGCCCAAATCTTTGAGCGCAAATGGAACACCCCAGAAGGGGGCCTTTTGAGTTTCAGACTCTCGTTGCGTTTGTGCGTATTTAGAAAGACGCAAAGCCTTGTCATGGGCCATGTCGTTGTGAAACATGGCAATGGCATTGATGTTGGCATGGGCGTGCGCCCTGGCTTGCGATGCCTCCAACACGTCTAGGGGCGTGACTTGCCCCGACCGAAGTTGCGAGGCCATTTCAGTGGCATCCCACCCTTCAAATTCTGGCAAGGGCAGGTGATTCATTTCAAGTGCCCCAGACTTTTTGTGCAGGTGTAGCTTGCGCGATCAACTGATCTACGATGGGGCCCAATTCTTCGGGCAGCCAGCGCGCGCCTTTGTCGATGGTGGCGTCAGTTCGCCAGCCGTCGCACATCGAAATTCGGCCGCCTTGCGATTCGAACAATTTGCCCGTGATGTGCGACGATTCAACACTGCCTAGCCAGACCACCAAGGGGGCCACATTCTCGGCGGCCCAAGCATCAAAACTGCCATCAGCGGGCGCTTTGACCACGTCGGGCATGGCGCTTTCAGTCATGGAGGTGCGTGCTGCAGGGGCCAAGCCATTGACCGTGATGCCGTAGCGTGCCATCTCGGCGGCTTGCACCAAAGTGAGTGAGGCAATACCGCCCTTGGCCGCAGAATAATTGGATTGCCCAATAGAGCCTTGCAAGCCTGCACCAGAACTGGTGTTGATAATTCGGGCTTCAATTTTGTGGCCAGCCTTGGCGGCATCGCGCCAACGGCGACCCAAAATATTGGCCAAGCAAAAATGACCTTTTAAGTGAACCTTCATGACGAGGTCCCAGTCTTCTTCACTCAGGCTGATGAACATGCGGTCGCGCAAAATGCCAGCGTTGTTGACCAACACATGGACCTCACCAAAGGCAGCCACTGCGGCATCGACAATGCTTTGTGCGCCAGCCATGCTGGTGATGTCGCCCTGATTGGCCAAGGCCTGACCACCGGCTGCAATGACTTCTGCCGCCACTTGCGTTGCGGCTTCTATGCGAATGTCATTGACCACGACATTGGCACCCGCCTTACCAAAGGCCAAGGCATAAGCACGACCCAAGCCGCCGCCAGCGCCAGTAATGATGACGGTTCTGTTTTCACAAATGCGCATAAATCAAAGTCTTTCAATGATGGTGACGTTGGCTTGGCCGCCACCTTCACACATGGTTTGCAAGCCAAAGCGTTTTTGGGTTCTTTCAAGCTCATGCAACAAAGTGGTCATGAGCTTAACGCCAGAGGCGCCCAAGGGATGACCGAGTGCAATCGCGCCGCCATTGACATTGGTGCGTTCGTGCGGGAAGTGTGTTTCTTTCAACCAAGCCATGGCCACCGACGCAAAAGCTTCATTGATTTCAACCAAATCGATGTCTTCGATTTTCATGCCTGCTTTTTTGAGTGCATGGGCGGTGGCTGGAATAGGCGCAGTCAAATGCCAAATGGGATCGTCTGCCAAAACACTCAGGTGATGAATGCGCGCACGAGGCGTTAAATTGTATTTTTTAAGTGCAGCTTCAGAGACTACCAAAATAGCAGCTGCGGCATCACAAGTTGAGCTTGAAACGGCCGCTGTAATTTTGGGATAAGTGGGGTCAACGGGCTGCAAAGTTGCCAACTTTTCCAAGGTGCTTGCGCGAGCCGTTTCGTCCATTGCAAAGTTGCCATAGGGCAAAATTTCGCGTTGGAAGCGACCCTCAGCAATAGCACGCAAGGCGCGGTCATGACTTTCTTTGGCAAAGACTTCCATGTCTTCACGGCTGATTTGCCAATGATCGGCAATTCTCTGCGCAGCATAAAACTGATTGACGGGGGCATTGCCAAATCGGGCTTGCCAGCCTTGGCTTTCAGCAAAGGGCGTGGTAAATCCCAAGGGCTGTCCTGCCAACATGGCCGAGCCAATGGGAATACGGCTCATGGTTTGAACGCCTCCGGCCAACACCACATCTTGGGTACCACTCATGACGGCTTGTGCAGCAAAGTGAACGGCTTGTTGTGAGGAGCCGCATTGGCGATCAATGGTGGTGCCAGGTACATTCAAGGGCATACCTGCGGCCAGCCAAGATGTGCGGGCAATGTCGCCGGCCAATGCGCCAATGGTATCGACACATCCGAAGATGACATCGTCGTATTCAGCCGCGGGAATGGCATTGCGTTCGACAATGCCCTTGATGACGTGGGCACCCAAATCGGCACCATGAACTTGGGCCAATGCGCCGTTGCGTTTGCCAGTGGGTGAACGCAACGCGTCAACGATGAATGCTTCTGCCATGAGGGGTCCGTCTTAAAGAGATGTGTTGAAAGTAGCGCCAGGACCCATGAGTGAATCGTCACTCATCAGGGCGTCAGCCAGGCGTTGTTTGTGGAAAGTGCGATCACCCCACGCAGCGTCTAATACCCAGGCGCGCTTCATGAACATTTGCAAATCGACTTCCCAGGTGTAGCCCATGGCGCCATGGACTTGGATGGCTTTGCGTGCTGCAAACCAGCCTGCATCGGCGCAAGCTATTTTGGCGTGAGAAATGCGCACCGAACGCTGTGCTTCAGATTGGCTCAAGGCATTGGCGGCACGATACAGCACGGGTTTTGCAAATTCAATTTTGGTGACGATGTCGGCCAGTTGGTGCTTGACCGCTTGGAAAGAGCCGATGGGTTTGCCAAATTGTTTGCGTTGTGCGGCATAGTCCACTGTGAGGTCGAGCATGCGCTGCGCCAGACCCAACAGTTGTGCCGAAACACCTAACGCACCACGGTCTAGCAAGTCGTTGGCCAAGGCTTGACCGCTTGCGCTGTCTGCAATGCGGCTGGCATCGGAGGCCTGCCATGTGATGGTGGCCAAGCGTCTAGACGCATCAATGCTGGGGCATGCAACGGCTGTGACCTGGTCGGGTGTTAGCGCATGCCACTCTGTGCCAGTGGCTGTTGGATGTGCAAGCAACAGCAGATCTGCCAAGTGGGCGTCTGCCACCCAAGGGTTGACCGGATGGCCTAAGGCAATGCGCACAGAACCGTCTGCAATCAGGGGCAGCCATTTGCTTCGCACAGGATGTTGTTCTGGCAAGCCTGACAACAGGCCAGTGGCCAAATAGGCGGTATCGGACAGCGAGTCTGGAATGCCAAAGTAGCCCAGTTCTTGATTCATCAAGGACCAGTCCACATCGCCCAAACCCAAGCCACCTGCCGCTTCAGGCACAGACAAAGCAGTGATGCCTTGCTCGGCCAACTTGCTGCGAAGCTCTGTGGAGCGACCCGCATCGGTTTGCCAAATAGCGCGCAGTTTTTCTGGCGCTGCCTCAACCATTAAAAAGCGGCTGATGGAATCGCGCAGGGCGTGCTGGTCTTCGTTGAAAGTGAAATTCATGATCAGCCTCGTTAATTTTTAGGCAAGCCAAGCAAGCGCTCAGCAATGATGTTGCGTTGAATTTCGTTGCTGCCTGCGTAAATCGAGCCTGCCTGCGCAAACAAAAAGCCTTCTAGCCATTCATGCGACTCGGGGTCTTCGCACAATTCAGCACGCGGCCCCAAAATGCGCATGGCGGTTTCGTGCATTTCCAAATCCAGTTCGGACCAAAAGATTTTGTTGGTACTGGCCTCAGCACCCACGCGCATGCCTTGCTGCACTTTGCCCACGGTGTGGTAGGAGGCCAAGTTATAAGCTTCGGAGCCCATCCAGGCGCGCATGACGGCTTCGCGAATGGAAGGGTCGCGATCGGCAGACACTTGGTGTTTGCGATAAAGTTGCATGAGCTTTTGCGCAGTCCGTTGATAGCGAGCAGGTGAACGCAGCAACAAGCCTCGCTCAAAGCCTGCCGTGGCCATGGCCACGTTCCAACCTTGACCTTCTTCGCCCAACAAGTTGTCTGCAGAGACCCGAACATCGTCAAAGAAAATTTCGGCAAAAGCTTGTTTGCCATTCAAAGCTTGAATGGGGCGAATGGTTAGCCCTGGTGCATCCAATGGCACCAGCAAATAACTCAGGCCGTGGTGTCTTGAAGAAGTGGGATCACTCCGAAACAAGCCAAACAACCAATTGGCAAAGATGGCGCGGGTGGACCAAGTTTTTTGGCCATTCAAAACATAGTGGTCGCCATCTCGAATGGCTTTGCTGCTGATGGCGGCCATGTCAGAGCCAGCATTGGGCTCACTCCAACCTTGTGCCCACATGTCATCGCATCGCGCCATGCGCGGCAGAAACTTGGCTTTTTGAGCGGCTGTGCCAAATTCCATCAAAGTGGGGCCCAGCAACAAAATGCCGTTTTGATTCACGCGAAAAGGTGCATCAGCCTTAGCGTATTCCTCTTCAAAGATGAGCCACTGAATGAGGTCACAACCCCGTCCACCCAAGTCTTTGGGCCATGTGACGCTGCTCCAGCCACCATCGGCCAAAGTGGCTTCCCACTGGCGGTGTTGCTCAAAGCCTTCTTTGGTGTCGTGGCTAGCAAATTTCTCACGGGGCACGTGAGTGTGCAGCCAGTCTCGCACTTCTGCGCGAAAGGCGTTTTGTTCGCTTGTGTAGTTAAGTTGCATCTGCACCTCCTTGGCATTCAGAACGTGGCATCACGTTTCTCGACAAATGCCTGACGGGTTTCATTGGAATCTGGGCTCATATAGGCTTGCAAAGTGAAGCCTTGCTCCCAGCGGTATTTGTCTTCAAGGTTGCCATCTTCAATGCCAGTCAGTGCTTCTTTGGCAATGCGAATCATGGCCGGGCTCTTGGCCGCAATTTTGGCGGCAATGGCCAAAGCCGTGTCGCGCAATTCAGCGCGCGGGACCACGCGCTCGATGGCACCCAAACGAGCGGCTTCTGTGGCGCCAATCATCTCGCCTGTGAAAAACAAGTAACGTGTTTTTTGAACGCCAAACATGCGTTGCATGTGGGCTGCACCGCCCATGGCGCCGCGGTCCACTTCGGGCAAGCCAAAACTGGCGTCGTCGGCAGCAATGACAATGTCGGCGGCACCGCAGATGCCGATACCGCCACCCAAGACAAAGCCATGAACCGCTGCAATGACCGGTACTTTGTTGAGGTGGACTGCTTTGAAGGTGGCATAGTTGCCCGCATTGACGTCAACAATCAATTTGTCGTTGCTGGCCAACTCTTTGATGTCAACGCCTGCACAAAAACCACGGCCTTCAGCGCGAATCACAATGACCCGCACTTCGGGTTTTTGGCCTTGTGCTTCTATTTCTTTGGCCAGGCCGTACCAACCTGCAGCATTTAAGGCATTGACGGGCGGACGATTGAGCACAATCTCGGCCACGCCGTTGTCATGCAACTCAGTGAAAAATTGTTGAGTCATGGGGGTCGCTCCTTAAGCGGCTTGGCCACTGAATTGCTTGATTGCCAATTGCCTGTCTTGGGCTTGGCGCATGATGCCTTGAATGACGGTTTCACAAGAATCAAGTTGATTGATTAAAGCGGCCACTTGGCCGGATGACATCACGCCTTCAGCGGGTTTGCCATCGGTCATTGAACGTTGCAGCAACATGGGCGCATTGGCAGCCATGACGTTTTGCGCAGTGCTGCCTGGGTCTTCTCTGAACCCCTTCCACAAAATGGCCAGCGCTTGTTGCGTGGTCATGCCAGTTTGCGATTTCCATTGCAAAGCCAATTGAACGGCAATGCGCAATCGTTTGAAGGGCGATGACTTTTCGAGCATCTGCAAATATTCATTGGGAATCATGCGCTGGGGCATGCCATCGACCAAATAGGAGATCTGAATTTTTTCGGCGTCTTTGGCCTGCAGATAGCGGTCTAAAGTGGCCGAGGGGATGCCCGAATCGCTGGTCATGAGAAAGCGAGTGCCCATGGCAATGCCTTGTGCGCCATAAGCAAGGGCCGCTAGCAGTCCGCGGCCATCGTAGAAACCACCGGCTGCAATGACCGGTACCTTGACCGCATCAACCACTTGTGGAATTAAGACGGTGGATGGCACTGAGCCTGTGTGTCCGCCACCTTCGCCGCCTTGAACTGTGATGGCATTGGCACCCATTTCAATGGCTTTTTGCGCATGCTTCAAAGCGCCAACGGTGGGCATGCACACAATGCCGGCATCGCGGAGTCGACCAATGACTTTTTTGTCGGGACCGCGGCCATAACTGACGGCGCGAATTTTGTGTTCGATGGCCAAGTCAAGCAACTGATTGGCGTTGGTTTGGAACATGTGAAAGTTCAAGCCAAAAGGCTTGCCACCCGTCAGCTCTTTGACGCGCAAAATTTCGGCCTCGACTTCATCGGCCGGGATGGTAGCGCCCGCCAAAAAACCAAAGCCACCTGCGTTGGTAGTGGCTGCAACCAAGGAGGAGCCTGCAACCCAACCCATGGCTGTTTGAATGACCGGATATTGGCAACCTAAAAGATCGCACAAGGGTGTTCGCAAGGCATGCGATGAACTCATTCTTTGGCGTCC
>CALPYQ020000007.1 GCA_943327965.2 Singulisphaera sp. GP187 | reverse complement strand
CTCAACGGCAAAAAAGTCACAGAGCTGCACATTGCCGATTTGTTCCCAGCACCCGCCGATCTGTTGGCCGATCCGCGCGTCAAAGGCCATGCAGGACCCATGTTGGAACAAGGCCCCTTGTTTGAAAGCGGCTTTGATGGCGTGTTCCATTTGGCGTCTGCTGTATCAGGTGAATGCGAGCAAGACTTTGATTTGGGCATGCGGTCTAACTTAGACAGCACACGCTTGTTGCTAGAAAGTTTACGCAAAGCGGGCAATGTACCGCGCATGGTGTTTGCCAGCTCGGTGGCAGTATTTGGTCCCGACCACAGCAACCCCATGCCCGACATCGTGACCGACAGCACCTTACCCTCGCCACAAACATCGTACGGCACGCACAAACTCATGCTGGAGTATTTGTTGGCCGACTTTACGCGAAAGGGCTACGTCGATGGTCGTGCCGCACGCTTGATGACTGTCACAGTGCGCCCTGGCAAACCCAATGGCGCCGCCTCTTCTTTCTTCAGCGGCATCATTCGCGAGCCATTGGCTGGCATGGAGTCCATTTGCCCAGTTGACGAAAACGTATCGCATTCAGTCTCTTCACCCAACAACACCATCAAGTGTTTGATCACCATCTTTGAAGCCAGCCGCGAAGCCATGCAAGGCCGCTTGGCTTTGAATTTGCCCGGCCTCAATGTGACCGTCAAAGAAATGCTGAAAGCCTTGGAAGATGTGGCGGGTCCTGAAGTTAGAAAGCACGTCAAGTTTGTACGCAACGAACAGATTGCGGGCATTGTGGCCAACTGGGCCAAAGGCGGCTCTGCGCAACGCGCTGCGGCCTTAGGCTTAACACCCGATGCCTCCTTCAAAGACATCGTTCAACAATACATTGACGACTGCAAACTGCCCTACTACCCATCCCATGCGTTGGATGGCCTGAAGAAGTAAGCATGCAACGCAAGCTGCTCGCTGTGGACTGGGGCACCTCTTCATTAAGAGGTGCACTCCTTAACAGCGAAGGCGTGGTTTTAGAGAAGCGTGCCTTTCCACAAGGCATTCTGCAAGTGGCCCACGGGCAGTTTCAGCATGTTTTCGAGCAGCGTTTTGGCGATTGGATGAACGCCGAAACCTTGTGCCTCATCTCTGGCATGGCAGGCAGCCGACAAGGTTGGCGTGAAGCCCCCTATTGCCCTTGTCCAAGTGGCTTTCAAGACATTGCCCAACACCTGCAGTGGATCGACAAAGATCGCATTGGCATTGTGCCGGGCTTATCGACTTGGAACGACGACACACCCGATGTGATGCGCGGTGAAGAAATTCAAATCTTTGGTGCGCTAACGGCTCAGCAAATTCAATCTGCACAATTTGTATTGCCGGGTACGCACAGCAAATGGGCACAGGTCTTGGACGGCAAAATTACTGCATTCAAAACCTTTATGACGGGTGAGTTTTACGCCTTGCTCAGTCAGCACTCTATCTTGGCCAAAACCTGCTTGCCCGATGCGCCCCTCAAAAAAGAAGTGTTCATTGAGGGCGTCATGCAAAGTCAAAAACCTGGCGGTCTTTTGCATCATGCTTTCAGCGCTCGAAGCTTGGCACTGTTTGAAAAACTCAACCCTGCCCAATCCAGCAGCTACATCTCGGGTTTGCTAATCGGTGAAGAAATCAAGTCAGCAAAAGCCGATTTGAAGGATCAAGAGACACCACTGTTTATTCTGGGTAACAGTCAATTGACCCAGCGCTATGGTTTTGCCATGGAAGCCCTTGGCATGAAGGCAAATGCGCTGGCCGATGAAGTAACGTGGTCTGGCCTTTGGGCCTTGGCGCATCATTTGTATCCGAATGATTTCAAGTTAAGCTAAGCGCATGACTCAACTGCTTGCCAAATTTCATGCGCACATGGACAGCTTGCCCTTGGTGGCCATTTTGCGCGGCTTGAAACCCGAAGAGGCCTTTGAAGTCGGTCAAGCCATTCTGAATGCAGGCTTTCATATTTTGGAAGTGCCGCTTAATTCGCCCGATCCACTTCGCAGCATTCAAATCCTGGCCGAAGCTTTCCCCTCGGCCTTGGTAGGTGCTGGCACTGTTACCACCGCGCAACAAGTGCGCGACATCAAAGCTGCTGGCGGACAACTCATCATCTCACCCCATTTGGATGACAACGTGGTGTGCGAAGCCGTCAACTTGGGACTCATTTCAATGCCGGGTGTTGCCACACCCACTGAAGCCTTTCGCGCCATTGCGCTGGGTGCCCATGGACTTAAATTATTTCCTGCTGAAATGATCAGTCCAGCCGTTGTCAAATCCATGCGTGCTGTGTTACCGGCTCAAATTCGTCTCATTCCTGTGGGCGGCATCGGAACACATAACATGGCCAACTACCGCCAATGCGGTGCTTCTGGTTTTGGCATTGGATCGGCACTGTTTTCACCAGGCAAATCTGCACAAGCTGTTGGCGAATCTGCCACGGCTTTTGTTCAAGCTTGGCAAGCTGCATGATGGGCAAATTTTGCGCGTTGGCAATCAACACTTAACACCACATGTCACTGGGTTTTTTCAATCAGACACAATACGCTTTATGAGACTACTTCACACCATGCTTCGCGTTGGCAATCTTCAACGCTCGATCGATTTTTACACCAAGGTGATGGGCATGAAATTGCTCAGAACTTCAGAAAATCCAGAATACAAGTACTCCCTGGCCTTTGTCGGTTACGGCAACAACCCAGACCATGCTGAGCTAGAACTCACCTACAACTGGGGCGTGGAATCTTATGAAATGGGCACCGCCTACGGCCACCTGGCCATTGCGGTTTCTGACGCTTACGAAGCTTGCGACAAAATTCGCAATGCTGGCGGCAAAGTAACGCGCGAAGCAGGCCCCGTCAAAGGTGGCACCACTGTCATTGCGTTCATTACGGACCCCGATGGTTACAAAGTGGAACTGATTCAGCGCAACTTCAGCTGACAGGCTTCTCGCGCCAATTGTTCAACGCGGGCCCAATCGCCTTGGGCCAAGGCATCGGCAGGCACCAACCACGAACCGCCCACGCAAGCCACATTCGACAGGCTTAAAAACTCGTTGGCGTTTTGGGGCGTTACGCCGCCGGTGGGACAAAAGCGCACATCAAAGAAGGGACCGCCCCACGCTTTCAGCATGGCAGGACCCCCTGCTTGCATGGCAGGGAAGAATTTCAATTCGGTGTAACCGTCTTCTTGCGCCATCATAATTTCGCTGCCTGTGGCCACACCGGGCAACAGAGACAAACCATGATCGCGGCAAGCTTGGCCCACGGCCAATGTGTAACCCGGGCTGACCGCAAACTTGGCGCCTGCTTTGGCGGCTGCTTTGGCATCGGCAGCGCTGCGCACCGTACCGGCACCCACCACTGCTTCGGGCACTTCTTTGGCAATGGCTTCCATGCACGCCAAAGCTTGAGGCGTCCGCAATGTGACCTCCAGCATGCGAATACCGCCTGCCACCAAGGCACGCGCCATCGGCACAGCATGCGCCACATCGTGCAACACGATGACGGGAATCACGGGCGCATCTTGCATGACCTGCAAGGCGGTGAATGTGGGGGTTACAGCCATGTGCAGGCTCCTTCTTCAGCTTTTAGCGCATGTTTGCGCAAATTGGTAAACAGTTCTCGGCCCATGCCGCGGCTGTTAGCCGCCTGCAAATCAGTGGGCATGGTAGCGGGAATTCTTGCATTCCAAGTTTCTGGATCGACCAATACTTGCAAGGTGCCGGCCACCGCATCCATGCGAATCACGTCGCCATTCATAACGCGGGCCAATGGACCGCCTGAGGCCGCTTCGGGTGAGACATGAATGGCTGCGGGCACTTTGCCAGACGCGCCACTCATCCGGCCATCGGTGACCAAGGCCACTTTGAAACCTTGACCTTGCAACACGGCCAATGGGGGTGTCAGTTTGTGCAACTCTGGCATGCCATTGGCTTGGGGGCCTTGCCAGCGAACCACACACACCACGTCTTTGTTCATGCTGCCTGCTTGAAATGCGTCTAGCAATTCTTCTTGTGAATTGAACACTTGTGCGGGTGCTTCAATGATATGAAGCTCTTTGGGCACAGCAGACACTTTGATCACACTGCGGCCTAAGTTGCCTTGAAGCAAACGCAAACCGCCCGTGGCACTGAAGGGCGAGCTTGCGGGGCGAACAACCGATTCATCTTTGGACGCGCCAACCTCTTCCCATGCCAATTGTCCTGTTGCACCGACGGGCTTTTTGGTGAACTCACGAAGCCCTTCTGCACGCACGGTGAGCACATCGGCATGCATAAAGCCTGCATCTAACAATTCACGAATGACATAACCCGGCCCACCAGCCGCCTGAAATTGGTTCACATCGGCACTGCCATTGGGATAAACGCGCGAGAGCAAGGGCACCACATCAGACAGTGCAGAAAAATCGTCCCAATCAATGACCAAACCCGCTGCGCGCGCCACCGCCACCCAGTGAATCAAGTGGTTGGTAGAACCACCTGTTGCCAGCAATGCCACCATGGCATTGACGATGCAACGCTCATCGACCAGCTTGCCAATGGGTGTGAAGTTTTTGGCTTTGACCAATTGCAATACCGTGCGGACCGATTCGCGGGTCAACTCTTGGCGCAGTCCTTCTCCCGGATTGACAAACGCTGTACCGGGCACATGCAAGCCCATGGCTTCTAGCAACATTTGGTTGCTATTGGCTGTGCCATAAAACGTGCAGGTACCTTCGCCGTGATAGGCCGCAGACTCTGCCTTCAGCAATTCGGTACGCCCGACCAAACCTTGTGCAGCTTGCTCGCGCACTTTGGATTTTTCGTTGTTGGACAAGCCGCTGATCATGGGGCCCGCAGGCACAAACACGGTGGGCAAATGACCAAAATGCAAGGCCCCAATTAACAAGCCCGGCACAATTTTGTCGCACACACCCAACATGAGTGCGGCATCAAAAACATCGTGACTCAAAGACACCGCCGTAGACATGGCAATCACATCACGACTGAACAAACTCAGCTCCATGCCGGGTGTGCCTTGCGTCACGCCATCGCACATGGCCGGGACACCGCCAGCCACTTGGGCTGTGGCGCCCCACTTGCGGGCTTCGTCCTTCACCAAATCGGGGTAGTGTTGCAAGGGTGCGTGCGCGGACAACAAATCGTTGTATGCCGTCACCACGCCAATGTTGGGGCCGCGCTCGGTGGCACTCACAACCGGAATGGCGGCCAATCCCGTAGCCCGCGATTTGTCTTGGGTGGGCATGGCCGCAAACGCATGTGCCACATTGGCGCATCCAAGGCGGTCTGCCCCTGGCTTTCTGGCTGCAGCTTCATCCAATTGCTGTAGATAGGCAGCGCGAGTCGCTTGGCTTCTTTGTGCAATGCGGGCGGTCACTTGGGCAACGGTGGCATTCAGTGTCATAGGTGATGGCATTTGGTTTAAAAATACTCTGTAACTTTGTTACACACCGAATGGTAACTCGACATCCTCCGCTTTGGTGCATTTTGAGTTACAGACAGGTTACGAATTTTCGATGGCGCATGCACCACACCCTCTGGTTTACCCTCAAAATAGCAGAATCTCCTGAACTCAAACAAATTGAACTTTTCTGCAACGCCCTGCACCATGCGACCTGACCAAGCCATGTGCGCCCCAACCAAAGAGGCTTTTCTTTCTGATTGGCCAGCCACTCAAGATTTGTGGATCTTTGGCTACGCCTCCCTCATTTGGCGCCCTGAGTTTGAAGTATTGGAGCAACACCTGACCAAAGTTCAAGGCTGGCACCGTGCCCTGAAAATGTGGAGCCGATTGAACCGAGGCTCGCCTGAATGTCCTGGACTTGTATTTGCGCTTCTATCGGGCGGCAGTTGTCAGGGCATGGTTTTTAGAACGCCCGCTGCGGACGTTAAACAAACCATCGAAAAACTTTGGTTCAGAGAAATGCCCAACAATGTCTACACCACTCGTTGGTTGCAATGTCCAACCCCCAACGGCCCTGTCAATGCATTGGCCTTTACACTCCCGCGCAACAGCCCCAGCTACACAGGGGAGCTATCCCCTTCTCAATATCGGCACATCTTTGAGCATGCCAAGGGCCGCTACGGCACCACCTTAGACTACGCACAAGAAACGCTGCACAGCTTGAAACAACACGGCATCCACGACAAAGCTCTTGCGGCATTGTTAGAACATGCCAAGGACTGATCCATGAACATCGCCGATTTGCGCAAAAGTTATGAAAAAGCGGAGCTCAGTGAAGACGCCTCCGAAGCCAATCCTCTCAAACAGTTTGAACGCTGGCTGAACGAAGCCATTCAGTCCGAAGTGCCAGAGCCCAATGCCATGACTGTGGCCACGGTGGCCAGCAACATGCGTCCCAGCACGCGCGTGGTGCTGATCAAAGGCTATGACGAACGCGGCATTGTTTGGTACACCAACTACGACAGCCGCAAGGGTCGTGAACTGGCGGGCAATCCTTTTGCAGCCTTGCAATTTCACTGGGTTGAATTAGAGCGTGTGGTTCGCATTGAAGGCCGCATGGAAAAAGTCAGTGACGAAGAAAGCGATACCTACTTTCACAGTCGACCCTTAGATTCGCGCATTGGTGCTTGGGCCTCACCACAAAGTCAGGTCATTGACGGCCGCACAGTGTTGGTCACCAACGCAGCCAAATACGCTGCCCAATTTATGTTGAATCCGCCACGCCCTCCGCACTGGGGTGGCTATCGCTTGGTACCCGACGAATGGCAATTTTGGCAAGGCCGCAAAAGCCGACTGCATGATCGTTTGCGCTATCGCTTGAATGACGGCGCATGGTTGCGCGAACGACTGGCGCCTTAAGCTGGCAACAAAGGCAGCAAAGCCATGACCAAGCTCACGCTCACAATGGCAAAAACAGTGGACACTGCGACTGCGGCAGTGACCACATCTTCTTCTTTTTGGTAGCGCTGCGAAAACAAAAACACATTGGCACCAATGGGCAACGCAGCCGCCACCACCATGACAGTTAAATGGATGCCGCGCATGCCCATGGCATAACCCACTGCCGCCATCAAAAAGGGATGCACAAATGTTTTCACCACCGACAACTTCAACGCCCCTTTGACGTGTTGACCAATGGGTGTTTGTGACAAGGTAATACCGACCAAAACCAGTGCGACCGGACCAAAAGCTGCGCCCAAGAGTTGCAGTGGCTTGTCGATGATGGGATGCAAACCCCATCCCGTTTGTGCGTAGATCAATCCAATTAAGATGGGGAGAGGCACCGGATGGAACACGGCGCTTTTGACAGCCAAGCCAACCGTTTTCAAGATGTACCTCGATTCACCCGTTTCGTTGGCCAACTCATGCGCCATCTGTAACTCAAGCACCACCGTTGCCATGGTGAGCAACACCAAGGCATGCAAAGATATGAGCGTGAACAACAACACCTGTGCTGACTCGCCATAGGCCAAGCCAATGAGCGGGACACCAATCATGAGGGTGTTGCTGAAGATACTGGCCAAGGCCAATACAGAGGCGCGGGAATCTCTGCCATACAACATGAGCAAGACGAAAAACAGGCCACCTGCCACCAAGAAGTATTGAAAAACAGGCTGCATGTCCAGCTTTTCAAGATGCACAGTGCTCATGGTTCTGAACAACAGGGCCTGCGTTAGGACCAGAAACACCAAGTTAGATAAATCGCGAACAGCTTCTTGACGGACCAACTTGGCACGACCGGCCACAAAGCCAATCAAGATCAAAAAGACAACTGGCAGCAGCGAGGATAAAACGGGGTGATCGAAATTCATGACACCCTGATTATCAGGGCATCATGAAAGCATGGCAGATCGCTAGATTTTAGAAAGTTGCCATGACGCCCAGCTTCAGGCTTCTTCCGGGCAAAGGCGACTTGCCTGGTGCCGTAGAAGTGAGTATGGAAGTGGCGCTGTAGGCCCATTGGTTACTCATATTGTTTAGCTTACCGAACCAATTCAAAGTGGTGCCTGACAATTTTTGCTGATAGCTAACAAACCCATGCCACAAGGTGTAAGACGCAGTGGCCAAACTGCCTGTTGGGACACGGTCTTGTGATGCATGCCAATCAAAACCCAAACGCGCGGTCCAAGGTCCAGTTGCATGCACCAAACTCGCACCCATGCGAACAGGCGAAATTCGAGGCAATGGTTCACCAGTCGTCAAATTGTTGGCACGCACGGCATCTGCTTTGAGCGCCAAATCAAGGGTGCTAGAAGATTGCAACAAGCGCCATTGCGAAGAAGCCTCTAGACCCGAAAAATTGGCCCGTACGCCTTGATAAACCTGCAAGGGTAAATCCTCCTCAAATTCAGAGGTACCCAGCAGGCCAATGAAGTTTGAAAACTTACTTTGAAATGCTGTCAACTTAAATTGATGAGGCCCCTGTTGCCAGTCTGCTGACACGTCAAAGCTGTTGGCTTTTTCAAGTCCTAAAGTGGAATCGCCACGTTCCCATGCGGCCGTAGCGATGTGAGGGCCATTGGCAAAAAGTTCGTAATCTTTGGGGGCACGCTGAACATGTGATGCATTGGCACTCAGGCGCCATTGGGGCCGCACTTGCCAGGATGCAGAAGTGGCAAAGCTCTTGGGTGAGAATTTGCGTGCACCCAATTCAAACCGATCCACATTGGGATCTGGGTTACCAAGAGATTCAACCGTCACATTTTCTCGGCGAAAGCCAATATTGAAGCGGGTTTGACCCGCCGAGTACTCCTCAATCAAGAACAAAGCTTTGGTGTGGGTGTTACTGAATGGCGCAAAAGCTTCAGCGCCGTCGGCAGCAAATTTACCCTGTTCAGATTGCCAACCCCAAACACCTTCCCAAGTACCGACAACTGTTTTCAATGGCTTGTGACGCAATTGAACGCGCACATCATGGCCCTTGTTGGCAAACAAGGTGCCAGCTTCTCCTGCATCAAATTCTGTGTGCTTGTAATCCGTTTGACTGGCTTGAAAATTCAAACTTTTCACAAGCTTTGAACTTGGGCGCAATTCCCCCTCTATAGAGGCGCGATTCGATTTCATGCCAATGGTCACCTCGTCTTCTGCCACAGTGCCATAGTTGCTTTGATAACTGTTGACCGACATGCCGACGTAGCCGCGGTCAAAAAACAAACTTGCGCCCACTGCCCCACCTTGTGCATCACTGGCAGAGTTGCAAATGCGCGAAGCCAACTCAGGCGAACCAGGTTTGCTGCAAGGTAAATTTTGAGGCACAGAGACATCGCCCGTACGACGATCAAATGCATCAGCATGAAACACCCAAGCACCTTGCCCGACTTCTAGCATGGCTCCGTTTGAGCGTTCGCGATGACCAGAAGCCCATTGAGATTGCGCTTTACCGGCAATTCCTTGCATCCTCTGCCGGGGAATGCGGTTGTCGATGACATTCACCACGCCGCCAATGGCACTGCCGCCGTATTGCAATGCCGACGGACCGCGGAGCACTTCAATGCGTTCTGTCGTCAGTACATCCATAGGCACAGCGTGGTCATAGCTAAGAGACGACGCATCCATGCTGGCGCCACTGTTGTTGAGAATTCGAATCCGATCCCCATCCAGACCTCGAATGATTGGACGGCTGGCATTTGGACCAAAATAAGTGCTGCTGACACCGGGCAACTGATTCAAGGTTTCGCCTAAAGTGCCTTGTCCTTGTTCGAGCAATGAAAGTCCCGACAAACTACTGACCGCACTATTGGCTTGAGACTTTGACAATGGGTTGCCTGTAATGACAAGCTCTTGAATGGCTTGTGCCATTGCGGTAGGTGCAAACAAACTGTGACTGACTAGCATCAGGGCTGCTGAAGCGATAGAAAAAACAGACGTACAAGGCGTGCGAAAGCCGCCCTTTTGGGAAGAAATTAAAGACATAAAAAACCTTTGAAAATGGATTAGCACTCAAACCAAAGTTTGAGCAACTTCATGCATGAATCAAAGGGAGACAGGCGGTGCGCGTGCAGCGAAGGCGAGTAAGCGCTCAGAGAAAACAGGCTTGGACTCGAAAGAAAAATACAAAGGTAGGCATTCAGCAATGGCAGCCGTTGTGCACACCGATTGAAGACCTTCACCAGATGCGAGATGGTCCAGCGACAGGCAAAGCAAAGACCCTGTTTCGTGGTCGCTGAACAAGTCATGGTCATTGCCATGGTCGTGATCGTGATCGTGACCAACATCATGTTGTTGCGCAAAGCCGTGAATGGTTTTGTGAATTTGCCCCCATACAGGCGCAAGCATCACAGCACTGATCAGCAGTGCTTGAAATAACCCTCTGAACTTAGCGCGAAAAATCACTTGGACTTGACCCACTCAGAAAAAGTTTTCTTGAACATCCAAACCTTAGGCGCTGCAACCGCCAAGCAATAGCCTTGGGTAGGGTTGCGCTCAAAAAAGTCTTGGTGATAGTCCTCTGCCGCACTGTAGTTTTGAAGAGGCAATACCTCAGTGACCACGGAAGCGTCAAAAACGTCATCTGCATCAATTTCTGCAATGATGGCTTTGGCTGTTTCGGCTTGGGCTGGCGTGGTGAAATAAATGCCGCTTCGGTATTGTGTGCCGCGATCGTTGCCTTGGCGATTCAAGGTGGTGGGGTCGTGGACAACGAAAAAGATTTCCAGTAGAACTCGCGTACTGATGACTTGAGGGTCATAAGTGAGGCGAACCACTTCGTTGTGCCCCGTTAAGCCAGAACACACTTGCTCGTAGGTGGGGTTGAGGGTCTGGCCATTGCAGTAGCCGGATTCAACATCGAGCACACCTTTGACTTGGACAAACACCGCCTCGGTACACCAAAAGCAACCGCCGCCAAGCACAATGGTTTCAAAATGAGTAGATTCAGTCATGGGTGTATTGTCTTTCAAATTAAAGCCTAACGGCTTAATTCATCTTGCAAAGCAGATTCAAAACCTTTAGTGTCAAAGGACTAATTGTTCTACAAATAGAACATATTTATGGGACATTTAAGCTGACTATAAAATACCCTCACTTAACTACACAAGTTGATCAATCATGAAGCCTACTTTTCAATGGAATGACGCCTTTTTGCTGAACGAACAACTGAGCGAGGACGAGAGAGCCATCGTCGATGCCGCTCATGACTTCTGCCAAGAGAAATTGCAAACCCGCGTGTTAATGGCGGCTCGCCATGAAAAATTTGACCGTGAGATCATGAACGAGTTTGGCAGCATGGGCTTTTTAGGCTCCACCATCGAAGGTTATGGTTGCACTGGCTTGAACTATGTCAGCTACGGCTTGGTGGCCCGTGAAGTTGAACGCGTCGACAGCGGTTACCGCAGTGCCATGAGTGTGCAAAGCTCTCTGGTCATGCACCCTATCAATGAGTACGGATCTGAAGCCCAGCGTCAAAAGTACTTGCCCAAATTGGCCACCGGCGAATGGGTGGGTTGCTTTGGCCTGACCGAACCCAATCACGGCTCTGACCCTGCCAGCATGATCACGCGCGCCAAACCCGTCGACGGCGGCTTCATCATGAAGGGCGCCAAGATGTGGATCACCAATTCCCCAATCGCCGATGTGTTTGTGGTCTGGGCCAAGTTGGAAGGTGAAGGCGATGGCCAATCCGCTATTCGCGGCTTCATCTTGGAAAAAGGCATGAAGGGCCTGACCGCCCCCAAAATTGAAGGCAAGATGAGCTTGCGCGCCAGCATCACTGGCGAAATTGTCATGGACGATGTCTTTGTTCCTGAAGAAAACATGCTGCCCAATGTGTCAGGCTTGAAGGGCCCCTTTGGTTGCTTGAACAAGGCTCGCTACGGCATTGCTTGGGGCGCTTTGGGCGCGGCAGAAGACTGCTGGCATCGTGCCCGTCAATACACCCTTGACCGTGTTCAGTTTGGTCGCCCACTGGCCCAAAATCAATTGATTCAAAAGAAACTGGCCGACATGCAAACCGAAATCAGTTTGGGTTTGCAAGCCTGCTTGCGTGTGGGTCGACTCATGGACGAAGGTAAAGCCGTTCCAGAAATGATCAGCCTGATCAAACGCAACAGCTGCGGCAAAGCTTTGGACATCGCTCGCATGGCGCGCGACATGCACGGCGGTAACGGCATTCACGACGAGTACCACGTGATCCGTCACATGATTAACTTGGAAACCGTTAACACATATGAGGGTACACACGATGTGCACGCGCTCATTTTGGGTCGCGCACAAACGGGACTGCAAGCCTTCTATTGAGCTAGCGCAAGCAAGCCTCAGAAAGACCGCCTTGGCGGTCTTTTTTTTCGCCTCTCCTACGCTCATGGCTTGACGCTCCTAGCACAAACCCTTACATTACTAACCAACGAGTCATTAAACGTGTCTGAACTTCCTTCCCCACCTAAACGCGAACGCCGCAAGCAACACCGACCCGGTGAATTGCTCGATGCAGCGCTAGACCTTTTTGTCGAAAAAGGGTTTGCCGCAACGCGCTCCGAGGAAGTGGCTGCCAAGGCTGGCGTCTCCAAAGGCACCTTGTTTTTGTACTTTCCCAGCAAGGAAGAATTGTTCAAGGCCGTGGTCCGCGAAAACGCCGTTAAAACGGTGGCGGAAGGCGCGCTAGAAGTTGCGAATTTCAAAGGCAACGCCGCAGAACTGCTGCACTTTTTAATTCTGGAGTGGTGGCGACGCTATGGCGCGACCAAAGCCTCTGGCATTACCAAACTGATCATCAGTGAAGGCCATCATTTTCCCGACCTGGCCAATTTTTATCAGGAAGAAGTGATTCAGCCCGCCATGCAATTGCTGAAAGATGTCTTAAGGCGAGGACAGCAAAGCGGCGAGTTCAAAAATTTTGACATTGACAGCACAGCCATGGTGGTCATCGCGCCCATGCTGTTTTTCATCATGGCCAAATACACCCAAGCCATATGCCTACCAGGCGCACCCAACATTCCACCAGAAAACTACATTGCACAGCATGCAGACCTCATTGTGAGAGGTTTATCGCTTGAAAAAATCCTATGACATTTTCTAAAAAGTCCTTACTGACAATTGCTTTGGCGATCGTGCTATTTGCAGCGGGCGGCCTCTACCTCAAAGGCCGAACAGCCTCGCAATCTCCCGCCACGCAGTCTGCCAAATCAAGCGCCCCCAACAGCATTGAACTGGTCGCATCAGATGTGGTGCTTGCAGAAAAGCACAGCATGACGCAAGGCTTGCCCATTTCAGGCACGCTCAAGGCCAATCGCAGCGCCATGGTCAAAGCACGGGTGGTAGGTGAATTGATGGCCCTTGATGTGCGAGAAGGCGATGCTGTGAAAGCTGGTCAAATCATTGCCAAAATAGACCCAACTGAATACCTGGCCAAACAGCGACAAGCGCAACAACAAGCCGAAGCAGCGCGTGCACAAATTGAAATTTCACAACGTCAATTTGACAACAACAATGCGCTGGTTAACCAAGGCTTTATTTCTAAAACAGCCTTAGACACCTCTCAGGCCAACCTCAATGCAGCCAAGGCAACATACCAAGCCGCCCTCTCTGCTTTGGATGTGGCCAGCAAAGCAGTAGAAGACTGCAGTGTCAAATCGCCCTTGAATGGTTTCGTTAGCCAACGCTTGGCCCAAACCGGAGAGCGGGTTGCGCCTGATGCACGCATTGTGGAAGTGCTTGACCTGTCTCAATTTGAACTAGAAGCCACACTGACACCCGCCGACGCTTTGAATGTGAAAGTAGGTCAGAACGCCAAACTCAGCGTTGAGGGCTCGTCACAAGAAGTCATCGCCAAGGTATTGCGCATCAATCCCAGTACGCAATTGGGTAGCCGAAGTGTTTTGGTTTATTTGGGCGTCCAAGGCCACCCAGCCCTTCGACACGGTGTGTTTGTGCAAGGCTCATTGGGCACTCAAAAAATACAAACTGTGGCCATTCCGCTTGAAAGCGTTCGCACCGACAAATCACTGCCTTATGTTCAAGTGGTGCAAGACGGCAAAGTCGTTCACATGAAAGTCAGCTTAGGGGCAAAAGGCGAAGTCGATGGCAAGGCTTTGATGGCCGTCCCAGAAATGACCGAAGGTACCCAAGTTCTGGCACCCAGTGCAGGGGCCCTTCGCGAAGGCACTTTGGTTAAATTGCCCACGCTTCAAAAATAAACCACCAAGGTCTTCATATGTGGTTTACACGCGTCAGCCTTAAGAATCCTGTCTTCGCCACCATGCTGATGATGGTGTTTGTGGTCATGGGTTTGTTTGCTTTTCAAAAGCTCAAAGTCGATCAATTTCCCAACATCGATTTTCCAGTGGTGGTGGTCCTCACGGAATATCCAGGCGCCTCACCCGAAATTGTCGAAAGCGAAGTCTCTAAAAAAATTGAAGAGAGCGTCAACTCGATTGCAGGCATCAATGCCCTGACGTCTCGGAGCTATGAAAACCAATCGGTGGTGGTCATTGAATTCCAACTCAACATGGATGGTCGTAAAGCGGCCGACGATGTGCGCGAAAAAGTGGCGGGCATGCGCGCCACATTGCGAGACGAAGTTAAAGAACCCCGCGTCATTCGATTTGACCCTACCAGCCGAGCGGTTTGGTCATTGGCAGTTTTTCCTGTCACGAATCAGGCCACGAAAGCCATCAGTTTGGTCGAGCTCACCAATTACTCAGAGCAAGTGATCAAGAAGCGGCTTGAGAATGTCAGGGGCGTGGGTGCTGTCAATGTGTTGGGCGGTAGCCGCCGTGAAATCAACATCTACCTTCGCCCGG
>CALPYQ020000006.1 GCA_943327965.2 Singulisphaera sp. GP187 | reverse complement strand
ATGTTTTTACAACGGGCCGTGGCACCCCTTATGGCTTGCAAGCTTGCCCTGTCGTCAAGCTTGCAACACGCACAGAATTGGCACAGCGTTGGCACGACTTAATGGACTTGAACGCAGGCCGAGTTGCTGACGGCGAGATTTCCATTGAAGAGGGTGGTTGGGAACTGTTTAAATTGTTGATAGAAGTGGCCAGTGGTCGTCGAACATGGGCAGAGCATTGGAAGCTTCACAATGCCTTGGTCTTATTCAATCCCGCGCCAATCACCTAAAACCTTGAAACCTTCAAACGATAACTTGGATGAAAACTAGGAGACTCTTATGACTGATCGGCGTCAATTTTTGCAAACGTCTGGGGCCCTAGCTACTGGCCTGCTCACAACATCAGCCTTCAGCCAAGCTGCATGGCCCTCTAAGCCGATCAATTATTTGGTGGCTTTTCCTGCCGGTGGTACGACCGATATCTTGGCGCGCTTGGTGTCTCAAAAACTGGGCGCAGCGTTGGGCACTAGCATGGTCATTGAAAACAAGGGGGGTGCAGGCGGCAGCGTTGGCTCTGAAATTGCAGCGCGTGCCCCAGCCGATGGTCATCATTTATTGGGCGGCACCATCAGCTCGCATGCCATCAACATCAGCCTTTATCCCAAGCTAGGCTACGACCCCATCAAGTCATTTACCCCCGTCTATTTGTACGGCACCAATCCTGTTGTGTTGGTGGTAGCCGCCAATAGCCCTTACAAAACACTTCGCGATTTGATGCTGGCCGCTAAAGCCAATCCTGGAAAGCTGTCGGGCGCATCTGCAGGCAACGGCACTTCCCAACACTTGGCGCAAGAACTATTGGCTTTCAAGGGGGATGTGAAGTTTACGCACGTGCCTTACAAAGGCAGTGCGCCTGCAATACAAGACGTCATGAGCGGACAAGTTGACTTTATGTTTGACACCACAGTGGTGGCAGGGGCTCACATTCAAAGTGGCAAATTGCGCGCGCTGGCGGTGACCTCTAGCAAACGATTGACCGATGCTTTTACCGATGTGCCCACAGTTGCCGAATCTGGCTGGCCTGGCACGCAAGGCTTTGAAGTGGTGTCATGGCAAGCTTTGTTTGCGCCGGCGGGCACACCCAAACCCATTGTTGATAAATTGCATGCCGAAATTCTCAAGATCATTCAAACATCTGAAATGCAAGAACGCATTAAAGGTCTGGGGATGCAACCCTCAGCTTTAACGCCAGAGCAAGTCCTGAGTTTTCAAAAAGCTGAAATTGAAAAATGGGCGCAAGTCATTAAGGCCGCCAATATCAAGCTCGAGTAAGCAACACCGAGCAAATCAAGCTCAATTGACCCATCACAAATAAGGATTGGTCGATTGATCTCAGGGCATCAACTGCTGCAGCCTACCAAACTGTAAGCACTGGTATTGTTTTGCAGCCATTCCTGTGACAGTTTGTCGCTTTGCTGCGCAGGGTGAAAGCTGGCTTTTTTGTAGGACTTCCAGTGGCCAAAGTTGCTGGTGAACAAGCCATCTTTGGCCAACAACAACTGATAGCCACTTTTCCAAGTACTGAACTTGAACAAGCTGCCATCGCGCCACAGGTTGTGCATGGTTTGAAGCATCACATCGGTGATGAAGGTGTAGGTCACGTAATGAAAAATGCGAATGCGCCATTTTTCATTGCCACCCAAAGCTTTGTAGACGTCAAATGCGGTGCAGCGATGCTCGGCTTCTTCTGCGGCATGCCACTGCCACATGGTTTTGAGGCGCGGCTCGGCACCTTCAAAAATTTCGGGGTGGCTTAACAGCCAGTCGGCAAAGATGTCGGTGAAGTGCTCGGTGGCGGCTGTGGCGGCCAGTTGCTGACGCACATTTTGGTGTGCGTTGGCTTTGATGCGATTGGCAGAACGCACCGCAATTTTGTTGGCAAAGCCTTGCAACTCTAAGTGGCCATTGAACAAAGCATGAATACGGCGATGTGTGGCCTCTTGACCAATGAAGCCTTGTACTTCTGATGCAAATTTGGCACGCGTAGCGTCGTCCATTTGCTTGGCGCCTTCACGCACCGAGTCAATGAAAAACTGCTCACCCACAGGGAAGCTCATGGACAGCGCATTGAAAAAGGCAGATTTGAATGCGTCGCCACCACACCAACGGGTGTCAAAGGGGGTGTTCAAGTCCACCAAAAGTTTTCTAACAGCAAGATCAGACATGAAAAATCCTAAACAAGGATCGAATTTTATGAATTTTGAGGGGTGTCGTGTATGTACTGGATCAAAGCCCGTGCAAGTTCTTGCCCTTTATCTTCTTGGACAAAGTGTGCTGCACCCCTAATTTGAGTGTGGTTTTGGCCTGACGCGCCCGGAACCTTGTGCTGCCACACCACTTGGCCACCTTTTGTGACGGGGTCTCGCGTGCTGAACAAGGTCAAAAACGGTTTGTGCCAGGCCTTGAAAAGCTCCCAGGCGCGCTCGTTGGCGGGCCTGGCGGGATCATTCGGATGAATGGGCACCAAGGTGGGAAACACGCGGGCGCCCACCTTGTAGCGACTGTTGGGGTAGGGGGCATCGTATGCGGCAACTTCGGCGTCGCTTAAGCCCTGTGCGCACCCCGTTTTGACAATTTTGCCAATGGGAAACCAGGGGCTGTACATGGCAAAGGCGCGCCAGATGTGAAAGGCGGGCGGTATTTTTTCTTTGCCGGTGGGCAAGCCGCCATTGCTTAAGGCAATGCGAGCAAATCGATCGGGCATTTCTGCCACCATCCGCAACCCAATGAGCGAGCCCCAGTCTTGACAGAAAAGTGTGATGTCTTTGGCATCCACAGATTCAAGCCAGGCACTCATCCATTGCACATGATTTTCGTAGGTGTAGTCTGATCGTTGGGTCGGTTTGTCGGATCGACCAAAACCAACTTGATCGGGTACCAACACGCGCATGCCAGCCGCCACCAAAATGGGAATCATTTTTCTGTACAAAAATGACCAAGCGGGTTCGCCGTGCATGAGCAAGACCACTGGACCGTCTCTGGGTCCTTCATCGATGTGGGCAATGCGAAGTCCGCCTAACTCGGTGTAGTGGGGTGCATAGGGAAAGTCTGGCAATTGCTGAAACCGTTCTTCGGGGGTTCGAAGAAAGTTGGCAACGTGTGGAAGTGATCGCATGGCGGGGCTCTGACTAGAAATTCACATTAAAAAAGATGACTGACTTGAATGGTTTTTTGGCCTGCAGGCAAGCTTAAAAAATCACCATCTTTGGCCACTTGAATCTTGCCTTTGAAGGCGTCGCTGGTACCTTTCAGAAAAACATCGACCAAGCCAGGCAAAGGCAAGGGTGGCGCAATGTGGTGCAACAACAAATAACCCACCTGGGCTTGTTGGGCAATTTCGGCGGCTTGGACGGGCGAGGTGTGGTAGTCCGTGATGTCCTTCATGATTTGTTCTAGCTTGTCACGTTTGGCTGTTTTGGCGCCGTCTTGTAACAACTTCATCAATTCCATGGACATGGCTTCGTGGATCAAGACATCCACCCCTTGCGAGGCCTTGGTCACATGC
Organism: Singulisphaera sp. GP187; assembly: GCA_943327965.2. Classification (GTDB taxonomy): domain Bacteria; phylum Pseudomonadota; class Gammaproteobacteria; order Burkholderiales; family Burkholderiaceae_C; genus Limnohabitans_A. The sequence continues at coordinate 11,314 of CALPYQ020000006.1, read as the reverse complement.
ACAGAAGGGGTGGTGTCGCCGCTGATGACAATGCTTCTGTCTTTGTATTGAATTTTGTAGCCCACTGCTGGATGAATAGGTGCGTGGGCCACAGTGAAGGCATGAATTTTTGTGTCTTGGCTTTCATAGACCAGTGTGGTTTCAAAGGCTTGGGTTTTAAATTGAATGGGTTTTGCGCCAAATCCACTGCTGGGAACAATGGCTTCACCATGATGCGCCACTCGGTAGCCGCGGTCTAAGCTGTAGGCCTGCATGAAGCCATTGACAACCGTGTCGACGCCTTCTGGACCAAACACATTCAGGGGCTGCGAGTTGGAATTGGAAACCCAGCGTTGGAGCAGCAACTCCCCCATGCCATCAATGTGATCAGAATGAAAGTGCGTTAAAAAAACACCTTCAATGAGGCCGGTGTTGAAACCCATTTTGTTGATGTTGCGAACGCTAGCGTTGCCAGCGTCAAAGACAAACATTTTTTGACCTGCAATGACCAAGGTGCAGGGGCCGCCACGCTTTTCATCGGGCATGGGCGAGCCCGCACCGCACACGGCAATGTGCAAGCCATCGGGCAAGCCTTGAAGCGGATTGCTGCTCATGCGCTGTACAACGACGCGTTTGGCAACGGCCATGCTAAGCGGTTCCCGAAACGCATACAAAGCGCCGGCTAGCAAAGCAACCAAGGCCAGCAAAAGAAAAAATAAACTTGTTTTGGTTAAACGCATTGTCAAACTCCAAAAATTCTGGCCAGACGGATGCCAAAGCCTTGAATCCAAGGCGAGACATAGCGCAGCTTGGGCCGGCTGGCCTCGGCTGCTTTGATAATTTGATGAACGATGCCCTGCGTGCTGCGTGCCTCTAAGAACTTAAATGTGGCGCGTTCTTTCTTCTTCATGGCCTCGGCTTGGTGAGAAAAATAGGACGACTCCTTCATCCATTCGTACTTGCTGTTGGTCATGGCCTGATTGAAGCCTGTGTGAATGGCGCCAGGTTCGATGAGGGCAATCTGAATGTTCTTTTTAAGTTGGTCCATTTCTGTACGAAGTCCTGCGCCTGCAGCTGACAACGCAAATTTGCTCATGCTGTAGGGCATCAAAAAGGGCATGGGGACTCTGCCTGCGATGGAACTCACAAACAAGACGCTTCCTTTTTCGCGGGCAATCATGCCGCGCAGTGCCACTTGCGTCAGTGCCAAAGTTGAAAACAAATTTACTTCAAAGAGTTGCCGAACGCGTTGCATGTCCACTTCTGCCAATGAGCCCGATTCACCCATGCCAGCGTTATTGATCAGGACATCAATGGGGTAGGCCGAAATACTTTCACGATCTGCCTCCAAGGTGATGTCAAGTTTGAAAATTTCGAGCACAACATTTCGGTTTGAGGCTTCAGCTTTTAATGCATTCACTTGTGCTTCGGTTTGCGTGGTGGCCAATACCCGATGACCTCGTAGCGCTAAAGCAAACGCAGCATCTTTGCCGATGCCGGTTCCTGCGCCTGTAATCAAAATTGTTTTTTTCATGTTGAATTAAGTCCTTGGGGTGGCCTGAAAGACTCGAGTTAGTCGGTCCATTGAGCACCAGTAAAAATCATTGTGCCAACCGGGGCTTGGAAAGACCACGCCTTGCATCCATCCACCTGTGCGCACACGCGATTTTTCTCGGCCTGTTTCAATGTCGAGCACCACCACTTGTTCGTTGAAGCGCTCATAGTCATTAACGCACAACTCACCTGAATTGGGGAATAAAAGCATGTGGCTAGCCGCTCCCATTTCAGGGAGATGCCAAATTTCTTGCAATTGAACGTCTGAAGAATCTGGCGATGAAATCATTCGCCATGCTTTCAGGTGTCGATTGGCTGAATCAAAACCCACCACGATGCGCCTTGCGACATCCACCAAAGGCGGGTTGGTGACGCTGCCAAACGGCAGGCCACTGACGGGCCATGTTTGAAATGAATCTGTTTGCTTCAGGGAAATTCGAATCAAACGATTGGGTGATTTATTTTGTCCGGCACCCAACATGCTCATCAGGTAGTTGTGTTGGCCGTTGTCCATTAGCCAGCCATGATCGCCTTCAATGACCATGTCCCATGCATAACTTTGAGGAGCGTTTTGAAGGTAGTGACATTGCCACTTTGTATCGCGAACCAATCGTTGTGAGGCGTCATGCCAGTGGTAACGCCACACACGCGACACACCCACCACATACACCGTGTTGCCAATGGCACTCAAGCGGGCAATGGAAGCTTCAGGGCAAATGACATCGTTGCATGCTGATTTGAATGTCTCGGGGTTCAGTGTTGTCAGCTGCGCAGGGGTGCTGCTTGATAAATTCTTAGTCACCACCAAACCGTTGTTCAACACCACAAAAGAGTTGTAGGCTTCGTGAATGGGCAATAAATACGACTTGAGCAAATTGCACTGACGATCCAGTTTATGGGCATACCTGCCATAGACCACGATCAAACTGCCATTGGCATGGACGGCCATACCGCCAGGCCACATGGGGCCGCCGGCCAACGGGACCGATTGCCGAACAGTTTTGAGGGTGATGGGATCAATCAAGCTGACGTTGGCACTGCTTGGAAAGCCTAAATGTGATCTGAGTACCGAATGCGTCAGTAAAAATACTTCGCCTGGCGCGCCCAACACAGTCATGGTGGACATATGTGTTCGCCGGCTGGTGGCTTGAAGCGATGCGCCTGCTTCTAAGTTCAACGAAGAGGCGTTTGCGGCTGCTTGAAGTCGTGCCGGGCCTGCATCTTCACAGGGCCATGGACTGTCAAAGTAGCCTGTGGTTTGCATACTAAGCCATTCTTTTGGCGCGTCTTCTGCGCCATGCCCAAACCAGGGCTGATGTCAGTACCATGACAAATGCCAACAAATGCCATTGGTAACGCGGCCAATACACAAACACCAAAGAATTGATGATGACTTGTTGAATCGGGTCATAGCCTGCTGGCATTGCAAGCACGCCGTTGGCCTTGGCCCATTTGGCGTAATCGGCCTGCATGCTTTGAAACAATTCAGGCTTGTCATGCTGAAGATCTTGGGTCTCGCCAGGGTCGGTCATGATGTTGTAGAGATGCCATTTGCCATCGCCAACAGGCGCTAAATTGCTGACCAGTTTGTAATCGCCCTTGAACAAAGCCGAATTGCCAGATAGCTCATAACCCAAAATTTCATCAGGGCTGCGGACACGTGTTGCGGTGCCAGCAATGACAGGCAACAGGCTGTGGCCACTCAGTGGATAGATGCTTTGTCCTTTGTAGCTGCTACCAGGGTGTTGAATTTGTGCCAAGTCCAACAAGGTGGGCACGATGTCATTGACGTGCGTCAAGCTGTGATGAATGCGAGGGCTGTTGTCTTTGCGTTTGGAGGGTACGCCGGAAATAATCAAGGGCACACGAATACCGCCTTCGCCTGCATAAAACTTGTAGGTGCTCAAAGGCGAAGTTGCGGCACTGGCCCATTGGGGACCTATGATGCTGTAGGCGCCTTTGCTGCCCAGCCTGTCGATGTCGCGGTTGTAATGTTGATCTAGCCACCAACGACCCACTGCCAATGCGTAGGGGTCAGAAGCTTCTGCACCGTTGTCCGACAAGAATACAAACACAGTGTTGTCGTACTCGCCTGTTTCTTTGAGGTGCGCCATGAGCCGGCCAATGTGATGGTCCATGGCTTCAGCCATGGCCGCATAAACCTCCATGCGCCTAGCGTGATAGGCCTTGTCGGTGGGGCTTAAAGAGTCCCAAGCAATGTGGGTGCTTGGCAATGCAGCCATAGGCGTATTGGCAGGCAACAAACCCAATTCGATGGCTTTGTTGCGTCGTTCTTGTCGAAGCACATCCCAGCCTTGGTCGTATTTGCCTTTGTATTTGTCGATGAATTCTTGCGGCGCTTGCAGTGGAATGTGATTGGCCTGAAAAGCCACATACGCAAAAAATGGTTTGTCCGATTTCGCGTCGGTTTTGAGATAGTCCAAAGTTTTGCTGATGTAGAACTCAGAAGAGTAAAACTCTTTGGGCATCTTGGCTTCTTGCCCATTCTCATACCAATAAACTTTGTCGGTCAGGTCTAAATACAGCTTGCCTGTTTCCCAGTTGTCGGAGCCACTGTCGCCCATCACCAGCGAGCGATCAAAGCCTCTGGCTGGCGGCAAATTGTGGGGTTCTTTGCCAACGTGCCATTTGCCCGCCACATAGGTGCGGTAGCCACTGTCCTGGAGCAATGAGGCCACAGTGACCACGCGGTTGTTGAGCACACTCAAATAACCTGCCCGTCCCACGTGCGACTGTGGAATGGTTTCGCGCATGTTGCCAACGCCATTCAAGTGATTGTCCACACCCGTTAAAAGCATAGAGCGGGTGGGCGAGCAAGAGGCGCTGACATGGAAATTTGAAAAGCGCGTGCCACTTTGCGCCAGTTGATTCAAATGCGGCGTGTGGATTTCACTGCCAAAGGCGCCCACATCGCTGTAGCCCCAATCGTCTGCCAACATCACCACCAAGTTGGGGCGTTTCGCCCAAGCGCTCCAACTGCTGGCCAAAAGCAGGGCGGTCAAAGCCGCCAAACAAGTCTTGTGAATACGAGTACGCAATGTCATGTTGATGCAGAACTAGATGTCGATGTATCGCTGTTGAACTGATCGTGCAGAGCTTTTTCAATCACCCAGAACCTGTCTTGTCCCCAAGCTGCTGTGTTTTCAAATCGGAATGAAGGAACACCCCACAAGCCCAATGAAAACAAAGCCTGTCTGTTTTGCTCTGCAATGGCGCGCCAATGCGTGTCATTCGATTGGCTTTTGAGAATGTCTTTGGCGGCAGACCAACTGAGCCCAGCACGCTCCACAATGATTTGGAGGTGTGCGTCTGTGCCTGCGTCCAAGCCCTCAGACCACACGCCTTGCATGAATGATTTGACGTAGTCTTCTGCTGCATTGTGCATTTCAGCAAAAGGCATGAGCGCCAAGCCTCGCTCTGTGGGATGACCAAGCGGATCATTGATGCAGCCAAAGGGCACGCCTTGAACAAATGCTTCGCGTGCAGCGTCTTGGCTGATGTATTTGCGTTTTTCTGCAGGCACAGGCAAACCACGCATGGCCATGGGCAACACATATCGCAAGTTGACTTGAACACCAACTTGATGGGCCCATTCAAAAACTTTGGCGGCTGAGATGGCCGAGTAAGGGCTCCTCAGAGAAAAGAAAAAATCGATGTGGGTACCTTGAGGCGCATGTTCAAGGGCTTGGTATTGAACTGGCGGGAAGAGCGGGCCCAGATATGGGACTTGACACAGACCCAAAGCATTCAATCGCTCTTCGAGGTGATGAAGGCGATCGATGCCCCAATACCACTCACCTTCATAGTAAATGGTGGCGCCCAAATAGTGGCCCCATTTTTTTTGGCGTTCATTGTTGCGTGCTTTTTCTGGGGTTGGACTTGCATTTTGAAGCGCTTCAGCTTTGTCAAAAGTCCAAGCAATTTGATAATGCGCAGCCAGTCGCTCTGCGTCTAACAAGCTGTAAACCTGAAGCCGCTCACGTTCTGGCACAGCGGAGTCAGAGGGCGCATTGATGAGATGGGTTTCTAACTGCAGCTTGTATTTTTCTAACAACTTGGGCAAAACGCTTGCCAAGAGTTGAGAGTAGGGATCACCTGGCTGATGAAAAAAATGCAAAACATGGGGGCGGTTCTGAGCCGAACGCTTTCTTTCAGCGCTCTGACGTTTTAGAAGCAGGCGTTCTCTCGATAAAAGGCGCTTGCTGATGATGGGCATCAGCCAGCTTTTGAGACTTCGCAGAGCCATTTGAAAAAACCTATCCCCATGATTTTTGAGTCAGCTTAACATCGTGCAGAATTCATTCCATACACATGTGTATTGATGTATAACTTTATCACACGAACCCTACTTCAAGGTTCAGGGTTTTCGCTATCAAAAGACCTTCCCTGATTTGGATGAACTTTGGCCTGATGCAAAATGGGTCATGATCTGAAAAGTAAATTCTAAAAAATGAAAGCCTCTAAAAAAACAGCCATTGAACCCGTCCGCCTCACTCGAGATGATTGGCTCGATGAGGCTTTTCGGTCGGTGGTTGCGGGCGGTTTTGACCAAGTCAAGGTTCTGTCCATTGCCGAAAAGTTAAAGGTCACGCGAGGCAGTTTTTATTGGCACTTTGTGGACCATGCCGATTTGATTGGCAGCTTGCTCATGCGCTGGAAATTACAACAACTTGAGCTAGATGCCCACCTTCAGGCCAATCAAAGCGGCGACCCCATCAAAGACTTGGCCTTTGTGGTGGATGCCGCCTTTTCTCAGGCTGGCGCTGCTTTGGAAAACTTGCGGTTTGAGCAGGCCATGCGGGCCATGAGCCAGCAAAACGCAGAAGCTGCCCAAATGTTGGTCGAAGTGGACGCGGCGCGCATGGACTTGTTTCAGTCTAAATTTTTCTTGATCGTCAAGGATCAAAAAAAGGCCAGAGATTTGGCCGCCCTTTTGTATTTGGCCATTGTGGGCAGTTACCAAGCATTAAGCCGGCCCGTCAATCCGCCCAATATCCGTGAATATTTACAAGGCCTGATTGCCCACTATCTGGTTGAAAAACAAGTGGCCTAATCGATTCGCTCAACGTGTGGCATTTGCCATTTCAAGTTGAGCGCGTTTTCCTTGGGCCAATACAAACGCGCATTGAGCAAGAAGGGCGCATTGGCCTTGATGGGCAGCCAATTGCTTTTCATTTGAGGGTTGGTAGGCGCTTCAGCTTGAATCCAAATGTCCAATGAGCCATCGCTGTTGTAGTGCAAGGCGTCACGATCCCCTAAAGCAAATCGGTGCAATGGGTTGTCAATCAAAAATTCGTCGGCGCCATAAGGCGTGATGGACCAAAACGCTTTGACGGGGGGCAACTCTTTGGCATCAAAATGTATTCGGTACTTGTGCTTGCCGTTGAGGGCACGACCCTGCTGATCAGACGCGGTATTGGGGTAAAGCGCATCCTCTGGCAAATTGGCGCCCAGGCCCACCATGGCCACCACAGCTCGGGTGTTGTAGTCGGTGCCGTACTTTCCCAAGTTAAGGGGCGGTGTGCGCCATGAGCCTTCCTTGTCCTTGGCGTTGAGGGCACGTTTAATTTTTTGATCGGCAAGCCATCGACCGATGGAAAAACTAAAACCATCTAATTTGGAAAGCTGGGTTGCTTGCCCAGGTTGCAGACCCGCAAGGGCCAAGCGCTTCAAAAGCGGCGCATCTTCAGGTGAAGCGGGGTTGTCGACCATTAGCTGGAAAAGTCGCTCAAAAAATACGGCCGTACTGAGTGCTTTGACTTGAGCCACAGGGGGCAAACTGGGCAACGAAGCGATGCTTTTTTTCTCTGAATTGAGGGTCTGCACCGAATTGTCTTTGGATTGGAATGCCTCCAATTTCAAACCATCTTGTATGCGATGAACCGTTTCAAAGTCCGCAACGCCGTTGGTTTGTGTTCTGCCAATGAGCCAGACCATGTCGGTGGGAGATCGAAGCAAAGTCATGTGCGCTGGAGCAGTGCCTTGCCAATTGGGACCAACCAACAAATAAACGGATTCTTTGCCGGTGCGTGTTCGTGTGCCAGGAGAAGCAAACACATTGGTCCATGCATCCATAAAGGGCATTAATTCATAGCGTTCGTATTGCACAGGCATGTGAAAGACCCACGGCCCATGCTTCATGCTCAGGAATGCTGTGGTGTAAAGCGTGTCGACATTGGGTCTGACCACGTCTTTGAAGTTGGCGTCTGGAAATTGACGGACGCGACGCAGCTGGTTTTCAGGGCCGATGTTGATGGCGCTCTGCGCGCGCGTGATGTCCATGATGACCAAGGGATAGCCATACACATAAGCCTCGGCGCCCAACATGATTTTGTCTTTGATGACAAACAACGAGGCCAAAGCAAAGGCAAGCAATAAGCTTAATGCAATCAACAAGCGACGCATGAGGGGCCAGATTTTTTTAAACATGTTTTTTGACATGCATTGGATTCAAAGGTCGGTCACCGATCAGTTGTACCAGTAGGTGTACTCGTCCTCTTTGGTGTGATGCTGGTCCAAGGTTTTGTCAATCATGATGGGCATTTCAATGAAGGTTGGCCACAGAGGTTCGGCCATGCCCTGATGGTGAGATTTCATGAGCGCCAGCAGTTCCTTGAGCTTTTCAGGGTGGGTGCTGGCCAGGTTGTTTTTCTCAGTCGGGTCTGACTTGAGGTCATACAGAAAATCTTTGTCTGGTTTGGCAGAATGAATCAGCTTCCACCCTTTGAACTGCACAGCGCGCAAGCCGCCATCACGCCAAAACAGGGGTCGATCAGCCAAGGGCTGCGTCGCAATTTTGGGGTTGGTGTGTTTAATCGCCTGCAATAAATTCACGCCATCGATAGGTCGGTCTGTCGGCAATTTTGCACCAGCAGCGGCCACCAATGTGGGTGTGAAATCAAAATGCGAAGTAGGCTGCTTGAACTGCTGCCCGGCCGTAATTTGGGCTGGCCATTGCATGGCGGTGGGCACACGCAAACCGCCTTCAAAAAAGGTGAGTTTCCAGCCGCGATAGGGTTGGTTCACATCAGAGATGCCGATGTAACCGGGTGCGCCGTTGTCGCTAGAAAAAATGATCAAAGTATTTTGATCAATGCCGTTGTCCTTCAGTGCTTGAAGCACGCGGCCCACACTTCGATCGACCGACCGAATCATGGCGCCATAAACTCGCCGACGGTGGTCCTTAATTTGGGGCAGAGCGTCGTAGTCTTCTTTGCTGGCTTGAAGGGGCGTGTGAACACCCCAGTGCGCCAGGTACATGAAGAACGGTCTGTTTTTGTTTTTTCCTATGGCGTTAACAGCTTCATCGGTAAAGTAGTCTGTGAGGTATCGTTTGGGCTCAAACCATTTACCCCCGTTGAAGCTCACGCCAAAACGCATGTTGGGCCATAAAAATCTGTCGATGGGATCAAAGTCCTGTTTGGAATTGACAGTACGCGGATCGTTGACAGGCAGATACAAACCACTTTCCATGAACAGGCTTTCGTCAAAGCCTTGGTTGTTGGGGCGCATTTCTGGCGTACTGCCTAGGTGCCATTTTCCAATGTGAATGTTGTGGTACCCGCGCTCTTTGAGCATTTCCGCGGCAGTTCGTTCTGAGGGGGGCATGCCCAGTTGATCAAAGCTGGGCGTGGCTTTGGCCTTGGCATGGTCGACGCTGATCGGATGGGGTTTATTGGGGTCGGCGTACAGAGAACCTGCAACACGGGCCATGGCCCCTGGTGTTGGTGTGAACTCCACGCCAAATCGCCATGGATAGCGACCGGTCAGCAAAGCTGCGCGCGATACAGTACACACTGCGCTTCCCGCATAGGCCTGATCGAACCTCACACCCGCCTTGGCAATGGCATCGATGTTGGGGGTGGGTACGCCTTCTGCGCCACGGCCGCCGCCGTGCATGGTGACATCATTGATCCCCAAATCGTCTGCCAATATGACAATGATGTTGGGTGGTCTTTGAGCAGGTGGCAAGGTTTCATTGGCAGGCCCATTCGCCCAAGGAACGTCTTGAGGTGCACTTCGTGGATTAGCCCAATCGGTGTACCAGCCTAAGCTGTACTGCAAAATATAAAGTCGATTGATGTAAACCAACCCTAGTAAGACAACGACAAGTCCAACGATGACGAACGATTTGCGTTGTATTTTCATAAGGCTTAGGGTTAATTGAGTAATGCTTGGGCAAACTCTCTTGCATCAAAAGTTTGCAAATCATCGAGTTGCTCACCCACGCCAATGAAGTAAACGGGAATGGCTTTTTCTCGAGCAATGGCACACAAAACACCGCCTTTGGCAGTGCCATCTAACTTGGTCACAATGAGTCCGGTGAGGCCCAATGCTTCATCAAATGCTTTGACTTGGGTGAGGGCGTTTTGACCCGTGTTGCCGTCAATGACCAAAAGAACTTCGTGGGGTGAATTGGCATCGGCCTTTTGCACCACACGTTTGATTTTTTTAAGTTCTTCCATCAGGTGAAGTTGTGTTGGCAACCGACCTGCGGTGTCTACCAACACCACGTCACGTCCGCGGGCTTTTCCGGCAGACACGGCATCAAAGCTAACGGCGGCGGGGTCACCGCCTGCTTGACTGATGATTTCAACGGTATTGCGCTGCGCCCAAACAGCCAGTTGCTCGCGGGCAGCTGCACGAAAGGTGTCTGCGGCGGCCAACAAAACGCTGGCGCCCTGTTCAGCCATGTGATGCGTCAATTTGCCGATCGAAGTTGTTTTGCCGGCGCCGTTAACCCCCGCCACCATGATGACCATGGGTTTTTGTTCGCCAATGTGCAGTTGCTTTTCTAGCGGTCTTAGCAAATCGGTGATGGCCTCAATGAGCAAAGCTTTGACGGCCATAGGCTCAGTGGCCTTGCTGGCTTTGACGCGCGCCTTTAAATCCTTGAGCAATTGCTCAGTCGCTTTGACGCCTGTGTCGGCCATGAGCAGGGCGGTTTCCAATTCTTCATAAAGCGCCTCATCAATTTGGGTGCCAGTGAAGACGGCCGCCAAACTCCCGCCTGTTTTTTTCAGTCCTGCTTTGAGTTTGCCAAACCATGTCTGCCGATTGGGTTCAGATGGCGCGTCAGATCCCGTTGGCAACTTGGCCCCTTCTTGGGGCGCAGGTGCTTGATCGACCGGTGGGGTCTTGGCTTTTGAACGAAAGAAACTGAACATAAAGCGGCATTGTACGGAGGTTCGATCCATGAAAATCCGCCTTTTTTTCATTTCATGAAATCAGGGGGCTGACAAGCAGTTAAGCTTTAGTCCATGCGCAAGAATCAAAGTCCCACCAAACCTGCCAATGCAGCCCTGCCCAAGGGTTCGCCCTCGCACGAATTGAGAATCATTGGGGGGCAGTGGAAACGCTCCAAAATCAAAGTCATCGACAAGCCAGGACTTCGTCCCACACCCGATCGTGTTCGGGAGACTTTGTTCAATTGGTTGGGCCAAGACCTGACTGGTTGGAAATGCGTGGACGCCTTTGCAGGTACTGGCGCATTGGGCTTTGAAGCAGCCTCTAGAGGCGCCCAGTCTGTACAGATGTTTGAACAAGATGCTCAGTTGATCAGCTTGTTGCTAGAGACCCAAAAGCGATTGGCGGCCAATGCCGTTCAAGTTCAAAAAGGTGATGCCATGATGGCCCTTCAACGCATTGCGCCTGGCAGCTTGGATGTGGTTTTTTTAGACCCTCCCTTTGAAGCCTTGTTTTTTGAAAAAGCGCTTCAAGCTGCCGCCAACGCGGTGGCCCCTGAGGGCTGGGTCTATTT
>CALPYQ020000005.1 GCA_943327965.2 Singulisphaera sp. GP187 | reverse complement strand
TCAAGCGGTGGCCGATTTGAGCTTCGATGCTTTGGCCCTGAAGGCTGAACGCGTCCTGCCCCTGACTGCAACGGCTTGGACTGAACAATACGCCATCGCATGCTTGGCATCCTTGCAATTGGGCGTCACTGAGCAGCAACTCAAACGCACCGTTGAATATGTGAGCGAACGTCAGCAGTTTGGCCGAGTCATTGGCAGCTTTCAGTTGGTCGCAGGACAAATGGCCGATGGCTACATTGCAACCGAGGCCTTGCGTTCTTCGCTCTGGCAGTTGGTTTACCGCCTCGATGCTGGCCTAGGTTCTGCGCCACAAGCTTGGGCCACACGCGCTCTGGCCAACGACACAGGCCATCGTGCGGGTCACATGGCGCAGCACGTTCATGGCGGCATTGGCGTCGACTTAACTTACCCCATTCACCGCTTCTTGTTTTGGACGCGTGCCAATGCAGCAGCCTTAGGCGGTACCGAACACCAACTGGCCAAGTTGGGTGATTGGCTGGCCAACAACGAGCATTTGGGCTGGAAATATGACGCGGCCGAAGACAAACCTTTTGAGGGGAGCCAACATGCGGCGGTTTGAAGACATTCAAACAGGGGACACCTTGGAATCACTCACAGTGCCCATCACAGTGGCATTGATTGCTGGCGGCGGCATTGCAACGCGCGACTATTTTCCAGGCCACCACGACCTGGAAGCCGCACGCGCATTGGGCTCACCTCACATCTTCATGAACATTCTCACCACCAATGGTTTGATTCAACAATTTGTCGATACCTGGTGCGGCCCCTCCGGTCACATGCTCGATTTAAAAATCAAGCTGGGCGCGCCCAACTATCCAGGCGACAAGATGGTGCTCAGTGGCGCTATCACCGACAAGCGCGATGCCGACCGCAGTGTGGAAGTCACACTCAAAGGCATCAACAGCATGGGCCCTCACGTAAACGGCACGGTTCGCGTGCGGTTTTCATAAAGCGTGAAGGCAAAGGGATTTATCAATGACTGATTTTTCAATTTCGGGTCGTGCGGCCATTGTGGGCCTCGGCGCCACAGAATTCTCTAAAAACTCGGGTCGCACGGAAGTGCGCTTGGCCATGGAAGCCACGCTTCAAGCCTTGAACGATGCTGGCATCGACCCTTCCGAGGTCGATGGCTTTTCTTCATACAGCGTCGACAAAGTGCCGGAGTATGAAATTGCGCGGCTCTTAGGTGCTAAGAACATCAACTTTTTCAGCCAAGTTCCGCACGGCGGCGGCGCAGCTTGTGCGCCTGTTTTGCATGCCGCCATGGCCGTGGCCACAGGCATTGCCAAAACTGTTGTGGTGTACCGCGCCATGAACGAGCGCAGCTGGTATCGCTTTGGCAATGGCAACTACGGTTTCGGTTCTTCGCCTCTTTTTGAAAACGTCAATTACGGTTGGTACATGCCGTATGGCTTTCACACGCCTGCCGCTTGGGTTGGTATGTTTGCGCAACGTTACATGCACACCTTTGGCGCCACCAGCGAAGACTTTGGTCGAGTTGCTGTTGCTGCGCGCGATTTTGCAGCCACCAACCCTGCTGCGTTTTTCTACGGCAAGCCCATTACTTTGGCGGAGCACCAAGCTTCACGTTGGATTTGTGAGCCCCTGCATTTGCTTGATTGCTGCCAAGAGTCGGATGGCGCTGTGGCCATGGTCATCACGTCAGTGGAACGGGCTCGCGATTTAAAAACAAGGCCCGTCGTCATCAAAGGTGCGGCACAGGGCATCAGCGATGGTCAACAAATCATGACCTCCTATTTCCGCGATGACATCACAGGCTTGCCCGAGATGGGCTTGGTCGCCAAACAACTTTGGCAACAAAGCAAGTTGGGTCCTGAAGACATTCAAACAGCCGTGATTTACGACCACTTCACACCCTTTGTGCTGCCACAGCTAGAAGAGTTTGGTTTTGCCAAACGCGGTGAAGCCAAAGAGTTCATCCGTGCCGGACACCATGCGCGTGGTGGCAAGATGCCCATCAACACCCATGGCGGTCAGTTGGGCGAAGCCTATATCCATGGCATGAACGGCATTGCCGAAGGCGTGCGTCAAGTGCGCGGTAGTTCTATCAATCAAGTGCCCGATGTGCACAACGTCCTCGTGACAGCCGGCACCGGTGTGCCGACCAGTGGCCTCATTTTGGGCACAGCCTAATCCGTCCAAAGAAAGACGATCATGTTCATCGACCTGACCCCCGAGCAACACAAATTGCGCATGCAAGTGCGCGATTATTTCAACACCCTCATGACCCCAGACTTGCGCCTCAAATTGCGCGGTGCTGAAAGTGGTGATGAGTATCGCCAAACCATTCGCCAAATGGGCAAAGATGGTTGGCTGGCTGTAGGCTGGCCCAAAGAGCATGGTGGCCAAGGCCTGAGTGCAACAGAGCAGTTGATCTTTTTTGAAGAGGCCAATATTGCGGGTGCACCGCTGCCCTTCGTCACCATCAGTACCGTTGGACCTGCACTGATGGAGTCTGGTTCTGAAGCGCAAAAAGCGCAGTTCTTACCTGGCATTGCATCCGGTGAACTCATCTTTGCCATCGGCTATTCCGAACCTCAAGCTGGCTCCGATTTGGCCGTCTTAAAAACACAAGCCAAGCTGGAAGGCGATCTTCAAACAGGTCGCTTCATTGTGAATGGCAGCAAACTTTGGACGTCTGGCATTGAAGCCGCTGACCATGTATGGTTGGCCGCCAGAACCGACCCCGATTTGCCAAGACACAAAGGTGTTTCGATTCTCATTTTGGACACCAACTCGCCAGGCTTTTCACACACGCTCATTGAAACCGTTGGCAATTACACGGCGGCCACCTATTACGACAACGTCGAGGTGCCCGCGGACCGTTTGGTGGGTGAATTGCATGGTGGCTGGAAGTTGATCACAGCCCAACTGAACCACGAACGACTGGGCTTAGGCTCTTGGGCTGACAAAGTTTTTGGGCCGTACTGCAAGGTGCTTCAGTGGGCCAAAGCGCGTGATGAAAATGGCCGACGTGCTGTCGATCAGCCATGGGTGAAGCGTTCGCTGGCAGAGTGCTATGCCCGACTTGAAGCCATGCGCTTGATTAATTTCCGAATTGCCGCAGAGCTAGAGAATGGCCGCATGGACATTGCACTGGCCTCTGCCACCAAAGTTTATGGTTCGGAAAGTGTCATTGAAGTTTTAAGAAAACTCATCGAAATTGTGGGTGCCAGTGCTTTGGTCCGGGCTGGCTCCACCGCCGCCATCTTGCTGGGAGAACTGGAATACGAAGTTCGTGCCTGCACACTCACCACCTTTGGTGGTGGCACCAACGAAATTCAGCGTGAACTGATTGCCCAATTTGGCTTGCAAATGCCAAGACCTGTGCGCTAAACCTTCTCACTCATTGACTCACCTATTCAGTCGAAATGGAGACCACGTGAATTCAGCGTCCATCCTACCGCGTGAAGTAACCCAGGCCAAACTTGACAAACGGTCTAAGGCCAGCACACGTCATCGTGCGTCTCAGACTTACACGCTCGCAGAGCGCGTGGAAGAAAGTGTTGCGCTGTATGCCGATCGACCTTGTCTAAAGTACGGCAAGGATCAATACACCTACGCTCAAACCAACCAACGCATCAATCAAGTGGCCCATGCAGGACATGCTTTGGGTTTGAAGACGGGTGATGTGGTGGGCCTGTGCATGGAAAACAGACCTGCGTTTTTGTTTACCTGGCTAGGTCTGTCTAAGCTCGGTGTGAAATTGGTATTTTTAAATACCAACGTGAGTGGCAAACCACTGACCCACGCCATTGAAGTCACGGGCGCAAAACTGATTGTCATGGGTGAGGAATGTCTGGGCTTGTTAGAAAAGACAGAACTACCTGCAGACCTTCAGTTCTGGTTGTGCCCAGACGCAGAGAACGTCGCAAGTGAATCAATGCGTGCGCGTTGCAGCGTTAACCTTGATATGGCTTGCCAAACTGCGTCAACCGAAAATCCACCTGCAGCTTGGCGTGAAGGCTTGGTAGCAGGCGACCCTGCCCTTTACATTTTTACCTCCGGCACGACAGGCCTCCCCAAAGCCGCCATCATCAGCCACGCACGTTGGTTGATCACGGGAGATGTGATGCAAATCACCATGGATGTGCACAAGGAAGATTGCTTCTACTGCTTCTTGCCGCTCTATCATGGTGCGGCCTCACTGTCTGCTGGTGCCACCGCATTTGCGTCAGGCGCCAGTTTGTTGCTGCGTCGCAAGTTCAGTCGCTCAGAGTTTTGGTCTGATGTGCGTCAACACCAAGTCTCTATTTGCCAATATGTGGGCGAGATCTGCCGCTTTTTACTGACGGTGCCACCCAAGCCCAACGACAAAGAACACAGCTTGCGAAAAATGGTGGGTGCCGGTTTGGCGCCTGAAGTTTGGGAACAGTGGGTCCAGCGCTTCGGTGAATTTGATATTTTTGAAGGCTGGGGTGCGACAGAGTCCAACACCAACACCATCAACGTGGACAACCGCGTCGGGTCTTGTGGTCGCGTTCCTTTCTGGGAAAAAACCAATCTGCGTTTGGTGAAGTTCGACATAGAAACTGAAAGCCATGTTCGAGATGAAAATGGCTTTCTGCAACTTTGTGGCCCCAATGAAGTGGGAGAAGGCATTGGCATGATCATCAACATGCCCGATGTCGTGGGTGGCCGCTTTGAGGGCTACACATCGCCTGAGGCTACCGAGAAAAAAATCTTGCGCAATGTGTTCCGTGAAGGTGATGCATGGTGGTCTTCTGGCGACCTGCTGCGATGCGACGAAGATGGTTATTGCTGGTTTGTTGACCGCATTGGCGATACCTTCCGATGGAATTCTGAAAATGTTTCAACACTGGAAGTCGCGGATGTTTTAGGTGACTTTCCAGGATTGGAATCCATCACCGTTTATGGCGTGAAAGTGCCCGGCGCAGAAGGTCGTGCAGGCATGGCGGCTTTGGTCTTGCAAGCGGGTACGGTGTTTGATCCAGCCAAATTTTGGGCTTTGGCAACCAGCCGTTTGCCACGCTATGCAGCACCGCTGTATTTGCGTCTAGCGCCCACGGCAGACATGACGGGCAATTACAAACTGCGCAAGGTAGATTTGCAACGCGAAGGCTATGACACCGAACTGGTGACGGACCCCTTGTATGTCCGAGATGACAAACGCCAAACTTATCTTCCTTTGGAAGTAGGCAACCTCAGGGCCGTCGGATGAAGCGTCCAACGGCCAGGGCAAAATTGGAATACCCCTTTGATGCGCCGGCCAGTGATGGTTCGGTGGTTGAAGTTGCACCGGGTATTTTGTGGGCGCGCATGCCCATGCCCATGGCGCTCGATCACATCAATGTGTATTTACTCAAGGACACCACGGGCTGGATGTTGGTCGACACCGGCTTGAACACACAAGCCAGCAAAGATTGTTGGGAGCACATTGCTGCCACGCATTTGGCAGGCTTGCCTATTCAGGGTCTGATTTGTACTCACATGCATTACGACCATGCCGGGCTGGCCAAATGGTTGTGCGAGCGCTTTGAAATTCCGCTTTACATGACGCACGGCGAGTACTTCATGTTGCGTGCTTTGTCACATCCTGAACCCGATCCATTGCCGCCTTCACAGCAGCGCTTTTATGAGCGCGCAGGCATGCCCCATGAAAGAATCGATCGCATGTGGCAAGCCATGCGCGCCGATCCTTTCTCACCGCCCGAGCCCCGATCTTTTGTTCGACTGCGCGAAAACGATCGCATCCAAATTGGGGAACGTCAGTGGGAAGTCAAAATTGGCCAAGGACATTCACCAGAGCACGCATGTTTATACAGTGCTGCCGATCAAATTCTGATTGCAGGTGACCAACTTTTGCCGCGTATCAGCTCTAATGTGTTGGTCACCGGCATTGAACCCGAAGCCAACCCTCTAGAACTTTGGCTGTCCTCTTTGGTGGCTTTGGATGCCTTGGCACCCAACACCCTGATCTTGCCCTCGCATCAACAGGTGTTCAGAGGCTTGCACGCTCGCACCCAAGAACTGCAAGCGCACCATGCCCTGCAGTTTGAGTTGATCGGTCAATTGTTGGCGCAAGCCCCTGGCAGCACTGCGTTTGAAACCATGCGCCATTTGTTTCCCAGATTGCTCAATGCGGTCGATGACATGCTGGCCTTGGGTGAAACCATCGCTCACCTATCTTGGATGCGCTATGAAGGCTTGGTCCAACGACATATGGACTCTGAAGGCATCTACCGTTTTCAGCTTTCCACACAAATTCCTGCTCAAGCCATTGAGCGTTTGAATATCAGTCAATCCCTGAATCACTATGCATGACATTGAAGAATTTCGCATTGAGACGCGCAATTGGTTAGAAGCCAATTGCCCGCCAGCCATGCGCTTGCCCATTACCCAAGAAGAAATTGTGTGGGGTGGCTCGCAAGTTCAATTTAAGAACGAAGACCAGCGCATTTGGTTTGAAAAAATGCGCGACAAAGGTTGGTTTGCCCCTGATTGGCCCAAAGAATTTGGCGGTGGTGGCTTGTCACCCAAATTTGCACGCGTCGTCGAGACCGAAATGCTCAAACTGGGCTGCCGCCAACCTCAGTTCAACTTGGGCGTCTGGATGCTGGGGCCAGTCTTGCTCGAAATTGGCACTGACGCGCAAAAACAAGAACATTTGCCGCCCATGATGCAAGGCAAAATTCGCTGGTGCCAGGGTTTTAGCGAGCCCAATGCCGGCTCTGATTTGGCCAGCCTCAAAACCAACGCACGCATTGAAGCCAATGGCGACTTTGTGGTCAATGGCTCCAAAATTTGGACCTCCTATGGCGATGCTGCCGATTGGATGTATGCCTTGGTCCGCACCGACAACACCGTGCGCAAACAAGAGGGCATCAGCTTCCTACTGATCAACATGAAGAGTCCCGGTGTGACGGTCAAACCCATTGAGTTGATCAGTGGCAAATCCAGTTTCTGCGAAGTCTTTTTTGATGAGGTGCGTGTACCGGCCGCGCAATTGGTGGGGCCTTTGAATGGCGGCTGGACGGTGGCCAAGAAATTGTTACAGCACGAGCGCGCAGCCATGTCCAAGTTCAGTGAAGGCGCTGCCCCCTCGCATGATGCCTTGCTGGTGGCCAAACCCTATTTGTATGACGACGAGGGCACCTTGATCGAACCCGTTTGGCGCGATAAGTTGGCATCGTTGCTGATGGACTCTCACGCTTTCTCTTTAACGCACCAACGCGTTAAAGAAGAAGGCTTGGCGCGCATGGATGTGAGCGGTCCTGCGGCGATTATGAAGCTGGTTCAAACCGAGCAAGAAGTCGCCAAGTACGAGTTCTTGATGCAACTCATGGGGCAAAGGGGCATGAGCTGGGAAGGCGATGAATTCACCAAAGATGAGCATGACATTTGCAGACTTTGGCTGCTGTCCAAAACCTATGTGATTTCGGGTGGCAGCAGTGAGATCCAACTCAACATCATTGCCAAGCGTGTGCTTGGCTTACCAGGATAAACAATGAACAGTTCCATTGCATCGGAGAGACTGGCATGAGTTTTTTACTCAACGAAGAGCAACGTCAATTCAGCGACAGTGCCCAAGAATTTTTAAGCGCCAAATCGCCTTTGAGTTTGCAGCGCCAGCTACGCGATACCTCGTCTGCGCTTGGCTTCGAGCCGCGCTTGTGGGAAGAAGTCATTGAGTTGGGATGGACCGCTGCTGTTTTTCCTGAATCAGAAGGCGGCTTGGCTGTAGGCTACAAAGGCATGGGCGCGGTGTTTGAGGCCATCGGACGGCATGTTGCCGCCCTGCCCTTGCTTTCGTCCATCGTTTTAGGTGGCGAGATTGTTTTGCAAGCGGGCACGGCAAGCCAAAAACAAACATGGCTGCCCAGCCTCATGACAGGTCAACAACGCTTGGCACTGGCCATCGACGAACAAGGTCGCCATGACCCTCGCAAAATTAAAACGATGGCCACCAAAACAGCAGATGGCTGGCTTTTGAATGGCGACAAATGGTTTGTGGTGGATGGCTTGGGTGCCACTTGCTTTGTGGTGGTGGCCAAAGTTGAAACGACAAACGGCGCTGCTGAGATGGGTTTATTTTTGGTTGACAACGCTTGGACTGGCGTAAAAACTCATGCTACGCGATTGGCAGACAGCCGCAATTACGCACAATTGAATTTGGTCAATGTTCGCGTCACAGAGGACATGTGTTTGGGCGTTGGTGCTGCCGCCGAAAAATCACTCAACACGGCACTCGACAAAGCCCGCATTTGCTTGGCCGCAGAAGGCCTGGGACTGCTCAAGGAAGCTTTTGATCGGACCAACACCTACTTGAAAGAACGCATCCAATTTGATGTGCCCATTGGTTCATTTCAAGCTTTACAACACAGAATGGCGCGCCTCTACACAGAATTGCAAATGTTGGAAAGTTGCGTCCGGGCTGCATTGAGCGCCATCGATTCTGAACAAGATGACCTGGCATTGCTGGCCAGTTTGGCCAAGGCACGTGCCTCAGACTTGTGTGAAAAATTGATGAACGAAGCCATTCAACTTCATGGCGGCATAGGCGTCACCGATGAATTTGACCTTGGGCTGATCGTCAAACGCGCCAGGGTTTTGCAACAAAGCTTAGGCGATGGTGTTTTCCATCGCAATCGCTATGCCTGTCTTAAAGGTTTTTGATCACCATGACCACTCCGCAAGCAGCTTCCCCTGACAACTTCCTCGTACAAGTTGATCAAATCCGCACACAACTGACGGGGCCTGGCGCACCCTTTGAACGCATTTCAGTTCATGTCAACGGGCATGACTATTTGGCTTACCGAAATGCTTTTCCCAATTTGTCCACCTTGATCAATGCGGGTCGCGCTCATGGACCGCGCGAGTTCATGGTTTATGAAAATGAGCGATGGACATTCGATCGCTTCTTTCAAGCGGTAGATGCGTTAGCGGCCCATTTACAACACACCTTGGGATTGCAAGCTGGCGACCGTGTGGCCATCGCCATGCGCAACCGACCTGAATGGGCCGTGGCCTTTGCGGCCATTGCTTTGGTTGGCGCAGTGCCAGCACCTCTCAACAGCTATGGCTTGCATGATGAATTGATGGCCAATTTGAGCGACCTGCAACCCAAGCTGTTGGTTTGCGATACCGATAGATTTGCAAGGGTCCAAAAAGATCTGGCTGCGCTGTCTTGCAAAGCCTTGGTGGTAGATGGGGCTGCACAGCATGGGGACGTCTCATGGCAGCGCATGACAACAGCCAGCGCAACAACCCATCAAACGCCCGATCTGTTGGGTACAGCCCCTGCTTTGGTCTTGTTTACATCCGGTGCCAGTAGCCAAGCCAAAGCCGTTTTATCAAGCCACATGGCTGTCTGCCAAGCTTTGTTCAACATTGACTTCATTGGCGCCATCTCGGCCATGACTTCGCCCAAAGCCATTGAGTTGATGATGGCCAAAGCCTTGCAGCCCACCACGCTCACAGCGGTGCCCCTGTTTCATGTGAGTGGCTTGCACGCCCAGTTTCTGACAGCACTCAGGCATGGCAGGCGCTTGGTCTTCATGCACCGCTGGGACCCCCAGCAAGCCATTCAATTGATTCAAAAAGAAAAGATCACCCAGTTCAATGGCGCACCGTCCATGGTCATGCAGTTGCTGGCCGAACCCAACTTCAACGACCCGGAATTCACTGGCAGCTTGGGGGGTGTCGGTTTTGGCGGCGCAGGACTTCCACAGCGCATCATCGATGAAATACTCGACAAGCGTGCCAACTCCATGTCTGGCATTGGCTACGGCTTAACTGAAACCAACGGCGTTTGTGCTGCAGCCTCTGGTCAACTTTTTCAACACGCACCTCAATCTGCTGGCATCACTTCTCCCATCATTGAAGTCAGAGTGGTTGACCTAGATGGCACGGACGTACCCCATGGCACAGAAGGCGAAATTTGGCTTCGCGGTGTGAGCCTCATGGATGGCTACCTGAACAAACAAGGTGAAAAAGGTTTAGGCCTGACCGATGGTTGGCTCAAAACCGGCGACATTGGACGACTTGAAGCAGGCAGTTTGTTGCGCATCGTCGATCGCATCAAAGATGTGATTAACCGTGCTGGTGAAAAAATTGCAGCCGCTGAAATTGAGTCCTGTTTGCTGCAACATCCCTCGCTATTGGAAGCCGCCGTCTTTAGTCAAGCAGATGCCCTCACCGGTGAGGCTGTCGTGGCCGTGGTGGTGCTAGCACCCGACGCCAAGCTCAGTCCTGACGAAGTCAAGCAGCACGTTGCGAGCCGACTGGCCGCTTACAAAGTACCGCAGCATGTTCATGTTCGTACCGAAAGCTTGCCCAAGAATCCTGCCGGAAAAATGCTCAAGAACGCGCTCAAGCGTGAGTATGTTCCGGCTTAAGTTTTGTAAAAAGACAACACCCTAGTCTAATTTGACGATGGTCTTAGAAGCCAATTTCAAAACAATGAATTCTGAAAACTTCAGGCATGCGGTTTTCATGAGACGTTTTCAAACGAAAGTGCCGGTGACGGAAGTCGAAGTGAGTGTTGCCAATCCCCAAAGCTAGGGGAAAACGCTAACTACCGTTTCGACCAACATAACCTCTTTGGACGATGTCTCAGATTTTCGAAAAATTAGACTTGCCTTTGTTAGAGACACAACCATTCATCAACCAGGAGACATCCATGAAGTCCAAGCATCTCGGGAAATTTGCAGTTCGCACCCTCCCACTTTTAATTTCTGCTGCTTGCGCCACCAATGCGTTTGCACAGAGCAGTGGCGTAGAGGAAGTGTTGGTATCAGCACAGAAGCGCACTGAGCGAATTCAAGACGTCCCCATGGCCATTTCTGCCATCTCTGGACAAGCCCTAGAAAATCGCAAGATTGAAGGCGCTGCCGACTTGCAAGGCACCATCCCTAACTTGAACGTGGTTGCTGCACCCGTTTCTGGTTTGATCTCTGCCACCGCCATTCGCGGTCTTGGCACAGGCCAGCCCTCTATCTGGATGGACCCAGCCATCGGCATGTATGTCGACGGCGTGTTTGTCGGTAAAAATCAAGGCGCCTTGTTTGACATGGTCGACTTGCAGCGCGTTGAAGTTTTGCGTGGCCCTCAGGGCACCTTGTTTGGTCGCAACACCTTGGGCGGCGCCATTAACTTCGTCACACGTCAACCCTCTGGTCAGTTCTCTGGTCAAATTGGCATCGAAGGCGGCAACTATGGTCGCTTGGTCAACAAAATTTCGATTGACACACCCAAAATTAACGACGTTTTGAGCTTGACCATTGCCGGCCGCAAAGAGAAGCAAGACGGCTGGTTGCCCAATCCAAATTCTGCAGACAACTGGGGCAATCGCAACCGCGAAGCCTTCAAGCTGAATGCCAAGTTTGATGTTTCAAAAGACACCAAAATTTTCTACGCACTCGACAAGAGTGACATCAACGAAACGACCACACCGGTTTCTGTCATCAAAGCCACTGGCTATTGCAGCTACGTGACCATCACAGGTTGCTCTTCGCCTGGCAACTTTGTCAATGCTTTGGGCTTGAGAATTCCAGCTGCCAACGATCTGTTCACCAACGGCTTGCCTGTTTGGGTGGCCAGCATTACCCCAACCGGTGGCAATATTCCCCAAGTGGCGGCCAGCGGCTTGACACCTCAGCAGCTGTACCGTTTGCCTTCCAATGGTTCTGCCGTTGCAGCAGCCCTGCAAGTGGGCGTGCCTAAATCAACCACATCGACACCTGGCTTCTCACCTTACCAAGGTTTGAAAGTCACAGGTCACAGCTTCAATGCTGAAACCGCATTGAACGCCACAACCACTTTGAAATACATTGGCAGCTATCGTCAAATGACCTACAACGATGTGGGTGACTATGACGGCACTGTAGCCAACATTTTCTCTGGCAAACGCACGACCAACTATTCAACACACTCACATGAAGTTCAGTTGATTGGTAATATCAGTGGCGTCAACTATGTGGGCGGTGCTTACTACTTCAAGGACAACGGCACCTCCGTACAGGACCAAATTGGTTCCTTCTACACCATGTACAACGGTGTTGCAAACCGCGGTCAAACCAACTTTGGTGTGGGCACAGAAGCCAAAGCCATTTTTGGTCAGGCCGACTTCAAGCTGAACGACAAGACAACTTTGACAGCTGGCTTGCGTTCTACACAAGAAACAAAAACAGGCTCGGTGGAAAGAACCGAAGTGGGTAAGGCAAGTTACGTAGCCAATGCCGCTTATACCCCCGTCTTTACAGTCACTGGCAACAACGAAGCCAAATTCAGCGACACCACACCGTCTGCTGCTTTGAGCTACAGATTGGATGCAAACAGCATCGTGTTTGGTCGCGTTGCCAAGGGCTTCAAGAGCGGCGGCTTCCCATTGGAAGCACCCTCAAAGGCAGATGCTCTGACAGCATTCAAGCCTGAGTCTTCTACCAGCTACGAAGTTGGAACCAAAGGCGCCAGCGCCAATGCTTCTTATGCCGTCACTGCTTTCATCACCAAGTTGAAAGATCAACAAGTGTCTTACTTGCCAGTGGGTAGCACATCGCCAACCACGACCAATGCAGGCGCCTCAACCTACAAAGGTTTTGAGTTGGAAGGTGCTCTCAAGTTGAGTGCTGACACCCGTGTCAGCGGTAGCTACGGTTACTTGAATGCCAAGTTCGACGAGTACCTCAGCCGCGGTATTAGCGGTAGCATGGTCGACGCCGCTAGCAACTTGGTGGTTGGTTACGCTCCTAAGCACACCTTCAACTTGAACCTTGACAGCCATTTGGCCAACACACAGTTTGGTAAATTGAAAGGCTTGGTCGAGTACCGCTACACGGCTGCTTATTACAACTACCCAGCCAATATTTCAATGACTGCGCCTAACGCCATTGCCGGCAACTATGCACCTGACTCCAAAATGCCTGCCCTGGGCATCGTGAATGCACGTTTGGTGTTGGACCGCATTGCTGTAGGTGGCCCTGGTCAAGCCGACGCCTCTTTGTGGGTGAAGAACTTGGGTAACAAGCAAGTTCTGCAAAACATGATGGACGTGTCTGGTTATTACCAAGTGGGTTACTGGTCTGCACCTCGCACAGTGGGTCTGTCTCTGAACTACAAGTGGTAATTCACTGAACGGCAAGCTTGGCTTGCCGCAACAAAAAACGCCACGAAAGTGGCGTTTTTTTTGACCTCAAAATGGCGGGCTTTATTTCAACAACAATTTAAAATCATGCGCCAAAGCTTCCGCACCCATGCCATAGCGGTTGAACAATCTCACCTTGCCTTGGGCATCAAAGGTGTAGCTGCCTGCTGAATGGTCCATGGTGTAGCTGGTGGGGGTTTTGCCCTCTACTCGCTTGAAGTAAATCTTGAACTCTTTGGCAATCAGGGGCAGTTGCTCGGGTGTGGGACGCAAAGCCACAAAGCTGGGGTCAAAGTTCTCAACATAAGCTTTGAGCAATTCTGTAGTGTCGCGCTCAGGATCGACCGTGACAAATACCGCCTGCAGTTTGTCACCGTCTGCGCCCAGCAAACGTTTCACTTCAGCCAACTCTTGCATGGTAGTGGGGCACACATCGGGGCACTGGGTATAGCCAAAGAAAACCACCACCAACTTGCCAGAGAAATCTTTGATTTTTCGGATCTGTCCATTTTGGTCGGGCAAGTTGAGTTCTTTGGCGTAATCGGCACCCGTGATGTCAACGCCTTTGAAGGCGGCTTTGGGTTCGGAGCAGCCGGTCAGGGCCAACACAGATGCAGCCACCGCGCTCAATGTTAGCGACAGTGCCAAACGCCTTGAAGAATTCACAACTGAAGACATGTTTCTTCAAGCCTTAAAACAAATAATGATCGACCAACAATGCCGCAAACAAAACACTCAAATGAATGAGTGAAAACTTGAACGTCTTACGCGCCAATTCATCGGAGTAATTGCGCCACAAAGCCCATGCATAGGCAATGAAGATGATGCTCAAAATGACCGCAGCAGTGAGGTACAACCAAGAACTCATGCCATAGGCAAAGGGCATCAGGCACGATGCCATGAGCACAAAGGTGTAGAGCAACACTTGCAGGCGCGTGAACTCATTGCCATGCGTGACGGGCAGCATGGGCAGACCTGACTTGCGATAGTCTTCGACGCGATACAAGGCCAGAGCCCAAAAGTGCGGTGGCGTCCACAAGAAAATGATCAAGAACAGAATGAGTGCTTCAGGGCCTACATCGTTGGTCATGGCGGCCCAGCCTAGAACAGGCGGCATGGCGCCAGAGGCACCACCAATCACAATGTTTTGTGGTGTGAGAGGCTTCAAGATCACGGTATAAATAATGGCGTAGCCCACAAAAGTGGCGAAGGTAAGCCACATGGTGAGTGGATTGACTGCGAAATACAAAATAGCAGAACCAATGCTGCAGAGCACAGCAGAAAACAACAGGGCTTGCATGTCGCTCAGCTGCCCTTTGGCGGTGGGGCGCCATGCGGTTCGCTTCATTTGGGCATCAATGCTTTTCTCAATCAGGCAATTGAATGCAGCGGCAGCCCCTGCCACTAACCAAATACCGACACACGCAATGAAGCCCAACTGAACTTCTTTCCAAGTTGGCACACCAGGAACGGCCAAGACCATGCCAATGAGGGCGCAAAACACAATGAGTTGCACCACCCGCGGTTTCATCAACGCGTAATACTGTCGCCAGGGTGAGCCAGCTTGTAATTCTGCAGCGGTGCTCATGCGGCTAGCCTTCGAGAAAAAGTCATGGGAGTCATTGTGTATTCGTTTTACTGCGGCTCAACATGTAGGTGAGCGTCATCATAATTGCACCCGCACCGCCGGTGTGAGCCACTGCGGCCACCAGGGGCCAATCTAACACCACATTGGACAAGCCAGTGATGAACTGAAGGCTTAGCAAAGCCAATAGTAAGCTGGTCAGGCCTGGCAAGACCTTGTATTTTTTAAATTGCCAAATCATGAAGGCGGCAAATGAAAACACCAGCAAAGCCATGAGCCTGTGCACAAAGTGAATAGACACCAAGGCTTCCATGGGCAAATACTGCCCCATCGAATCCATGCCCAAGTGTCGCCAAATTTCAAAGCCCTGAGCGTTCCATGTAGGCCACCATTGGCCATTGCAATCAGGGAACCCGTCGCATGCCAAGACAGCATAGTTGGTACTGACCCATGCGCCCAACGCAATTTGAGCCGTCAGCAAAGCGGCGGCCACCCAAATCAATCGGCGATGGTGCGTTTGAATTTCTTGACGCTGAGATATGGGTTTCCAAGCCACTTGCGCAGACAACAAAACCAACAAACCAATGCCACCCAACAAATGCAAGGTGACGATGGCCGGGAACAATTTCATGGTGACAGTCAGCGCGCCAAATGCGCCCTGCATACAAACCCAAAACAAAGTGAGCCATGCCCAAAAGGGCTTGACTTGCCAAGCACCTTGAAACGAAAACTGGCCTTTCCAACGTTGCCACGTGCTGCTAACCGCC
>CALPYQ020000004.1 GCA_943327965.2 Singulisphaera sp. GP187 | reverse complement strand
TAAGTTGTTTTGTAAGCAGCACAACATCTCAGCTGAAGATGCCAAACTGATTTCTTTTTTAGTGGGTGAACATCTGACCATGAGTCATGTGGCCCAAAAGGAAGACCTCAGCGATCCTGATGTCATTGCTGCTTTTGCAAAACGTGTGGGCAACGAAAGACGATTAACAGCGCTATATTTGTTAACTGTTGCAGATATTCGCGGCACCAGTCCCAAAGTATGGAACGCATGGAAAGGCAAGTTGCTTGAAGACTTGTACCGCTACACCTTACGCGTTTTAGGCGGCAGAGCGCCCGATGCCAACGCAGACATTGAAGCACGCAAACGCGAAGCCTTGATTGAACTGGCACTTCATGCTGAACCTCATGAAGGACACAAAGCGCTTTGGGATACCTTGGACGTAGGCTATTTCATGCGCCATGATGCAAGCGAAATTGCATGGCATGCACGTCAGTTATCGCGGCACGTGAGCAAACCTCATGGAACTGATTCAACTGCTACAGAAAGCAAATGCCTTGTTCGCGCCAGAATTTCACCTTTGGGTGAAGGCTTGCAAGTGTTGGTTTACACCGCAGATCAAACCGACTTGTTTGCCCGAATTTGTGGCTACTTTGACCAAGCAGGCTTTAGTATTTTGGATGCCAAAATTCACACCGCCAAAAACGGCTATGCCTTAGACACATTTCAGGTCGTGACGTCTCTTTTGCCAGAACACTACAGAGAGTTGATGACCATGGTTGAGTCTGGCTTGACTGCCACCATCAACAAAAAAGGTGAATTGCCACCACCCACCAAAGGTCGAGTTTCGAGGCGCGTCAAAAACTTCCCAATTGCGCCTCGCATCACCCTTCAGCCAGATGAAAAAGCGCAAAGTTGGTTGCTCGGAATTTCAGCCAGCGATCGACTGGGCCTGCTCTACAGCGTGGCCACAGTTCTGGCCAAACACAGCATCAGTTTGAAGCTGGCAAAGATCAGCACCTTGGGCGAACGGGTAGAAGATACTTTTTTGATTGAAGGCTCTGCCCTTCAGCACAATCGCGAGCAAATTGAAATTGAAACAGAACTCCTGCAAGTGCTGCAGGCTTAGATCATGACTTTTTTCTGGGGGGTAAACCAGTGTGCTGTGTCAGGATTTGGCCTTGACGTGGGCTCTTTGTTTTAAGACTTCCAGGCGTGCTGTTTTTGCGACGCGCACTTTGGTAGTCGTCTGACAGCGGTTGCCAAGTTGGAATGAGGTGGTGCTTGCCATTGCCGATCAAGTCAGACCTGCCCATGGCCTTCAAGGCTTCTCGCAACAAAGGCCAATGTTTGGCATCGTGGTAACGCAAAAATGCTTTGTGCAAGCGACGTCTTTTTTCGCCCTTCACCACATCTACTTTTTCGCTTTCTCGACTGATCTTGCGAAGTGGGTTTTTGGCCGTGTGGTACATGGCCGTGGCCGTGGCCATGGGGCTCGGATAAAAGGTTTGAACTTGGTCTGCTCTAAATCCATTTTTCTTCAGCCAGACGGCCAAGTTCATCATGTCTTCGTCGCTGGTGCCTGGGTGTGCCGCTATAAAGTAAGGCACTAAAAATTGCTTCTTACCCGCCTCTGCACTGAACTTGTCAAACAAGCTTTTGAACTTGTCGTAAGTGCCAATGCCGGGCTTCATCATCTTGCTTAAGGGGCCAGACTCTGTGTGCTCAGGGGCAATTTTTAAGTAGCCACCCACATGGTGTGTCACCAACTCTTTGACATATTCGGGGCTTTGAACAGCCAAGTCGTATCGAAGACCCGAGCCAATCAAAATTTTCTTGATGCCTTTGAGACTTCTGGCCTTTCGATACATTTGAATTAGCGGGCCATGGTCAGTGGTCAGGTTGCTGCAAATGCCAGGATACACACAACTGGGTTTTCGGCAGGCCGATTCAATTTCTGGGCTCTTGCAACCCAATCTGTACATGTTGGCGGTGGGGCCACCTAAATCAGAAATGACACCTGTAAAGCCTTTGACTTTGTCGCGAATGTCTTCAATTTCTCGAAGAACGGATGCTTCACTTCGACTTTGGATAATGCGACCTTCATGCTCTGTGATGGAGCAAAAGGTACAGCCACCAAAACAACCGCGCATGATGTTGACTGAAAACCGAATCATTTCCCATGCAGGAATTTTGGTGGCACCATCGTGCGAACCGTTTTCATCTGCATAACTAGGATGCGGACTGCGAGCATATGGCAGATCAAACACCGCATCCATTTCGGCCGTGGTCAAAGGGATGGGCGGTGGTGTCATCCAAACATCGCGTGCGGTATTCCCTTCACCATGGGCTTGGACCAAACACCGCGCATTGCCGGGGTTGGTTTCTAAATGCAAGACTCGGTTGGCGTGCGCATAAAGGACAGGATCACTTTTCACCTGTTCATAACTGGGCAATCGAATGACACTTTTATCCCGAGGAGGTACTTTGTGAGTGCCTTTGCCGCGAAGTGCTGTCATGTGCGGGCTTGGCACAAACTGAAGGGGTTTGACTGTGTTGATCGTTGGGCTAGAAGAGTTGGCCGCGTTTTGGACATCTGCCACTGATTGGGCTTCTTCTTCACGCGCGCACGTGGCACCATTTTCTCGTGCCTGTTCAGAAATCATCAAATAGGGATTGATGTGCGCCTCGACGTGGCCAGGTGTGTCGACCGTACTCGAATCTATTTCAAACCATCCCTCAGGTGTTTGTCGGCGCACAAAAGCAGTGCCTCTGACATCCACAATTTCCTGAACAGGTTCTTTGGCGGCCAAGCGATGCGCAATTTCCACAATGGCGCGTTCAGCGTTGCCATAAAGTAAAAGATCACATTTGCTGTCAACCACAACGGATCGCCTGACTTTGTCAGACCAATAGTCGTAGTGAGCAATGCGCCTTAATGAACCTTCAATGCCACCCAAAATAATGGGGACATCAGGATAGGCTTCACGGCATCTTTGGCTGTAAACGATGGCAGCACGGTCTGGGCGCTTACCGCCAACATCGCCCGGCGTGTAGGCATCGTCAGAGCGAATTTTGCGATCGGCCGTGTAGCGGTTGATCATGGAGTCCATGTTGCCCGCAGTGACGCCCCAAAACAAATTGGGTTTGCCCAAAGCGCGAAATGGGTCGGCGCTTTGCCAATCGGGTTGAGCAATGATGCCTACCCTGAAGCCTTGTGCTTCCAACATACGCCCAATGACTGCCATGCCAAAGCTGGGGTGATCGACATAGGCATCGCCGGTAACCAAAATGATGTCGCAGCTGTCCCAACCCAGTTGAGCCATTTCAATTTGACTCATGGGCAAGAATGGCGCGGTACCAAAGCGTGCTGCCCAGAACTTTCGGTAACTGGTCAGGGGTTTCGCTTCACGCGGAAAAAAAGAGACGTCAACAAAGGCGTTCATGGCAGACAAATCGGAGAATGTCGTAGTTTAGAGCTTCAGGCTCACCAACGGGCATGAAAGGTCTTTATCGATGGATAATTCTCAAATGCTGACCGAGAATAGTCCACTAAAAAGACCAAATTCCAAGATGGAATTGTTCATTGGTTTTTCCCTTTTAGCCTTACAAGGGGTGGGCGGCGTCTTGGCGGTTGCACAACAAGAGTTGGTAGAGCGTCGTCAATGGATGAGCAAGACCCAATTTTTAGAAGAATGGTCAATTGCACAAATTTTGCCTGGCCCCAACATTGTCAATCTGGCATTGATGCTAGGACGTCAGTACTTTGGCATTTATGGCGCGCTTTCTGCCGTGGCAGGTCTTTTGGTCGCTCCCCTCACTTTGGTGCTTTTGTTAGCCATCTTGTTTGGCGGTGTTGCCGACCATCCCATGGCTCAGGGTGCTTTAAAGGGCATGGGCGCTGTTTCCGCAGGACTCATTATTGCCACCGGCCTCAAACTGAGCAGCGCTTTGAAACAGAACCCCTTGGGGCTGCATGCAGCATGGCTTTTGACATTGGCGGCATTTGTCAGCGTCGGCTTGTTGCGCTTGCCTTTGTTATGGGCGCTCCCCATCCTGGGGTTTGTGGGTTTTGGGCTTGCTTACCGGTCACTCGCCAAACAAGACTCAGCGCTTCATTCTGGTTCTGACGCATCATGAACCACGTCATTTCAATGAGCCCCTTTGAATGGCTGGATCTGCTCTTGCACTTTGCGGTCTTGTCCTTGCTTTCTTTTGGTGGGACGATTACCACCGCACCAGACATGCATCGTTACTTGGTGGACGAAAAAAATTGGCTTACGGACTTTTCGTTTTCTTCTTCCATAGCCTTAGCCCAATCTGCCCCTGGACCCAATGTCTTGTTTGTTGCACTCATGGGCTGGAACATCGGCATCAATGCTGGTGGGGGCATGGAAGCAGGTATCGGGGCTTGGCTTCTTGGTTTTTTGGGCATCCTTGTCACCATGACTGGCATCATGTTGCCCTCCTCTTTCCTCACCTATTCCGCAACCAAATGGGCGCATCAAAATAGCAGTCTGCTTTCTGTTCGATCATTCAAATCGGGCTTGTCACCCATTGTGATTGGTTTGTTGATTTCAACGGGCTGGCTGCTGACTGCCGCTCATAACATCATGGCCAGCGATTGGAAACTGTGGTTGCTAACAGCCGTCTCAATCGGACTCTTGCTGAAAACACGAATCCATATTTTGTGGCTGATTGCGGGGGGTGGCATCATTGGCACCACGGGTATCCTTTAGCCCATTCTTTGGCGTACCGCCTCAAAAAGGCACACGCCGCTGGCGACTGAAACATTCAAACTCTCAACAGCGCCCTGCATAGGAATGCTGACAAGCTCGTCACATGTTTTGCGAGTCAGGTGACGCATACCCGGTCCCTCAGCACCCAGAACCAACGCCACCGGGCCCTTGAGATCAACTTGGTAAATATTTTTCGGTGCATCGCCACTGGTTCCAATGGTCCAAATAGAACGCTCCTTGAGTTCCCCCAAAGTTCGCGCCAAATTGGTCACCATGAAGTAAGGCACTGTTTCAGCTGCACCACTTGCCACTTTGGCCACGGTGGCATTGATGCCAGCCGCATGGTCTTTGGGTGCAATGACGGCATGTGCGCCTGCGCCATCGGCCACACGCAAACAGGCACCTAAATTGTGTGGATCGGTGATGCCATCCAAAACCAATAATAGCGGGGGGCCCTGAACCTGATCCAAAAGATCATCAAGAGAATGCACTTGCGGCACAGGCTCTACTCGGGCCGCAACACCTTGATGACCATGGCTGCCAGCCAATTTGGCCAGTCGCATACCGTCAGCTTCAATGAGGCGAACACCAGCCTCTTGGGCACGTTCGATGAACTGACGCATGCGCGCATCGCGGCGAGTGGTTTCAAAGTAAATTTCAACGATAGACTGAGGCGCTGTTTTAAGGCGCACACCCACCGCGTGAAATCCAAACAAAATTTTGGGTGAAGACATGCCCCAATTATCCTTGGGATATGAGTCGTCCGGCTTCTAAGGTCAGGGTTCGGTCACATCTTTGTGCCAATTTTTGGTCATGGGTGACCAAAATAAGGGTGGTGCCACGGGCTTTGTTCATGCTGAGCATCAAATCCATGATGCTTTCGCCGGTCTGTGCATCCAAGCTGCCCGTGGGTTCATCGGCTAAAAGCAATTGGGGTTCAACGACAAAGGCCCTTGCCAATGCCACACGTTGCTGCTCTCCGCCGCTCAAAACTTTTGGAAAATGACGCAGACGCTCGGAGAGCCCAACTTGGGTCAGAATGGACTTGGCCAAAGTGCCTGCATTTTGAGTGCCGGCCAACTCCAGAGGCAGCATGACATTTTCAAGTGCCGTCAGATGCCCCATCAATTGAAAGTTTTGAAAAACAAAGCCGAGGTGTTGACCTCGCCAGGCGGCCCTTTGATCTTCAGTCATTGCAAAGATGTCTTGGCCGGCAAGCGATACATGACCCAGGCTTGGCGTGTCTAAACCTGCCATGATGGACAGTAGCGTACTTTTTCCTGAGCCTGACGCTCCCAAAATGGCCACTGTTTCCCCTGCGCCCACAGAGAAATCAATATCGCGCAAAATAGAAAGCGGACCACTGGCATCGCTAACCGTTTTACTCACGTGACTTACAGAAATCATAGAACTCAACATGCAAATACCTTTGTTGCAACACCGACACTTTAACCGGCTTGTTTTAGGCGTGTTGATCACGGGATTATGGTGCGTATTTGGGGCGTTGATGGCTTCTGCAAACGCCAACTTGCCATCAGTTGGACAAGGCGCTCAATCTGCCCCAACCGTTTTGATTGTGGGGGATTCACTCAGTGCGGAATATGGTTTGGCACGAGGAACAGGCTGGGTTCAGCGGATGAGTCAGCAAGCAATTCAAGAAAAAATTTCAATCAACCTAGTGAATGCAAGTATCAGCGGGGATACAACTTCGGGAGGTGTTTCCCGCTTGGCTGCTTTGCTTCAGCAACATCGACCTCAAGTTTTGCTCATTGAATTGGGCGGGAATGATGCACTGAGAGGTTTGAGTCTGACCATGACTGAAAACAATTTAAGGCGTATGGCCCTGGCAGGTAAAAATGCAGGCTCAAAAGTCATGCTTGTTGCCATTCAAGTTCCCCCAAACTACGGCGAAAAGTATCGCCAACAAATGGATGCCATTTATCTGAAAGTTGCCAAGGAAACTGGCTCACAACTTAATCAACAGTTTTTAAAAGGTGTTGCTGACGACGCAGATCCCTTGAAGTTTTTCCAAGCGGACAAAATTCATCCGAATGAAGCAGCCCAAATGTTGATCATGAAAAACGTTTGGCCGCAACTCAAAAAAATGTTGCGTCCCTCTTGAGATCTAAGCTAGGAAGTTACTGAGCGTCAGTATCAGAACACTTAAACGTTCGGTGGGGGTGCGTCTGTTGCTGAACTGAGTTGATCGGGAGTTTCTGCTTCCCCGTGGTTCAAATCATCTGGACCATCTGATTTCCGCTCAGCTTTGGATTTGAGTTTGTCTTCTTTCTTGCGCTTTTTTGCCAATTCTTTTTGACGTTTTTCGTAGCCGTAATTGGGAGTTGCCAAGATAGTTCTTTCAATGAAATTTCTTCCACTGTATCAGTTTGCGACTCCAGAACTTGCGCTCGGTTAAAAAATCAAGTTTTTTTGCGAAGATTGACGCAAGTCTTCGATGAGATCGTTGGCATTTTCAAAGCCTGTTGAAAAACGAACCAAGTGGCCTTTTTGAAGGTCTGAGGGCCAGCTGCTGCGAACGGTTTCTAATTTATAGGGGACCACCAGGCTGATGGGGCCTCCCCAGCTGTAGCCAATTTTAAAAAGCTTCAATTCATCACAAAATGCATCCACTTTCTCTTGCGAAAGACGTGGGTCAAGCATGACACTGAACAGCCCTGCTGCATGGCCGGAACCGCCCTGTGAGGCGCATAAGTTTTTCCAGTGTTGGTGCCCAGGTGAACCCAACAAGGCTGGGTGCAAGACTTGCACGCAAGCTGCTTGACCTTGCCACCACTGTGCCAATTCCCTGGCTATTTGATCTTGTGCGGCATAGCGAAGCGGCATGGTGGGCAAGGAACGCAAAACGGATTCAACATCATTCGCGCCAACGCACAAGCCCAATCGCATGTGTGTCAGCTTCATTTTGAGTCCCAAAGATTCGTTGCGCGTCATGACACTGCCCATCAAGACGTCGCCACCGCCACTTGGATATTTGGTCAGCGCATGAATGGTGAAATCGACGCTTAGTTCAGAATTGCCAAGTAAGTTAAACGGCTTGAAAGCGATGCCTGCGCCCCAAGTATTGTCCAGTGCCGTTAGGACAGATCTGTCTTTGCAAATCTTGACCATTTCAATCAGATCTGGAAATTCCATACTGAGAGAACCTGGCGCCTCTAACCAAACCAGTTGGGTGTTGCTTTGAATCTTGGCCGCTAAATCGGCAGGATTCATGGCATCGTAATAGGTATGTGAAATGCCAAATGCCTCTAACTCCCCTTCTGCCAATACCTTGTTGGGCCCATAAGCATTGTCGGGAATCAACACGTGGCCACCTGTTTTTAAGATGGTGAAAGAGACCACTGAAATGGCTGACAGACCGCTAGGTGTCAAAACACAGTGAGACCCACCTTCTAAAGCACACAAACGCTCTTCAAGGGTGAATGTGGTGGGTGTCCCATGGGTGCCATAGGTGTAAGCCGATTTATCTTTCCACTCACGTTGTCGCATAGCGGCCACGTTAGGAAAGAAAACGGTAGAGGCTTTAAAGACCCCGGGCTGAGGCGCTTCAAATTCTGACGGCGGTTTGTAGCCGTGATGAATTAAATGGGTGCTAAGGTGCTCATCTTGGGCATGAGCCAATGAAAAGGGGGTGTGGGATGCGTTTTGATCTGTCATCCCACAATCCTACCTTTAGACTTTCCACTTTTCCATCAATTTTTCGGGATTCAAGCTGTCGTAACCTTCAAAAGGTTGGTGAATCCAGGGGTTGGTGGGCAAGTAGTCCACCGAGTAATCGGGCTGGAACCCAGACACACCCTTGGTCCAGATGACAGCACTCCGCAGTTCAGTAATCGGTTTGTAGTTGGTTTTCAACATATTGACCACTGCATTCAAGGTGTGACCAGAATCTGCCAAGTCGTCGACCAGCAAAACGCGACCCGCAATTTCACCTTTGGGTGTGGTGATAAAGCGTGCAATGTCCAAATGGCCTTGCACTGTACCGGCGTCAGCGCGGTAAGAGCTGGTGGACATGATGGCCAAAGGCTTGTCAAAGATGCGCGACAAAATGTCGCCAGGACGCATGCCGCCACGCGCCAAGCAAAGAATGGTGTCGAACTCCCAACCCGATTGGTAAACCTTCAAGGCTAATTTCTCAATGAGGTTGTGATACTCGTCGTAGCTTACGTACAGGTGTTTGCCGTCTTCAGTCAGCATGGGGATTCTCCAAGTTAATGTTTCTGCACCCAGGGTGCATTGAAGTCAAAGTTAAAGGGGGGCCAAAAAGGGGTGATGCATCAAGATGGTGTGATCACGATCAGGGCTGGTGGACACCATGTGAATGGGAACGCCTGTGACGTGTTCAATGCGCTGCAAATACAAGCGGGCATTGACTGGCAATTTGTCAAACTGTGTCACACCCACTGTGCTGTCCGTCCAGCCTTCAATGGTTTCGTAAATGGGTTTGCACCTGGCAATGTCGTCAGCGCCCATTGGCAAAATGTCAATCACTTCACCATCTAACTCATAGCCTGTGCAAAGCTTCAATTCTTTCAAGCCGTCTAGGACATCGAGCTTGGTAATGCACAAGCCCGAAAGCCCGTTCACTTGAGCACTGCGTTTTAACAGGGCTGCATCGAACCAGCCACAACGGCGACTGCGGCCTGTGGTGACGCCTTTTTCTGCACCTACAGTACTCATGTGCCAACCAGGCGTGCCTTCTTTTTCCCACTCAAGCTCGGTTGGAAACGGGCCGCCACCCACACGTGTGCAATAGGCTTTGGTAATGCCTAAAACGTAATGCAACATGCCAGGACCTACGCCTGAGCCTGCAGCAGCGTTGCCAGCCACACAGTTGCTGGAAGTCACATAGGGATAGGTGCCATGGTCAACGTCCAACAGCGTACCCTGCGCACCTTCAAACAACAAATTGGCACCCAAACGATGCGCGTCATTGAGCTCACGAGAAACATCGGCCATCATGGGTTTAAGCAATTCGGCATGTGCCATGGCTTCTTGGTAAACCACATCGAATTGCACTTCGCCGTTTTTGACATAGGGCTTGAGGGCATCTCCAAAAATGAACTTTTCTGAACCTAAATAGGTTTTCAACACATGGTTGTGCAAATCCAAAAGTTCTTTGAGCTTGTGGGCAAAGCGTTCTGGATATTTCAAATCTTGAACGCGCAAGGCGCGACGTGCAATTTTGTCTTCATAGGCAGGGCCAATGCCGCGACCGGTGGTGCCAATTTTTTCAGTGCCGCCTTGCTCACGAGCAGCTTCGCGCGCTACATCAAGGGCTGCATGGAAAGGCAGAATTAAGGGGCAAGCCTCGCTAATGCGCAAGCGAGAGCGAACTTCAACGCCCGCTTTTTCAAGACCTGCAATTTCTTCAAAAAGCTTACCGGCAGACAAAACCACACCGTTGCCAATGTAGCACTTCACGCCAGGTCGCATGATGCCGCTAGGAATAAGGTGCAAGGCGGTTTTGACGCCGTTGATGACAAGCGTATGTCCTGCATTGTGACCGCCCTGAAAACGCACAACACCTTGTGCACTTTCAGTCAGCCAATCTACCAATTTGCCTTTGCCCTCGTCGCCCCACTGGGTGCCCACAACGACAACGTTTCGTCCTTTGATCATGTTCATATAAATTTATTTTTCAATAACTTTGACAACCCACTGCCCTGCAATCTCTAAGAGCTCGCGATCGCATTGGAATTCATCGATTTCACTGTTGTGGCCAGGCAGGATGCAGACCACGGTTTCTCCCTGTTGACGAAGCTTGGTAATGGCATTTCGTAAATCGGTTGAAGTTCCCCAAGGGGCACGGATTGCCGCCTTCAATGTCAGGGCTGGAACAATCCCGACCCACTGCTTGAGGTCAAGGCTGAATCCTACTGCGGGCCGATCGCGACGAATTTCGTGACCAAATACAGCGCCAACGCCATCGTAACGACCGCCACGAATGACTGCGTCGCTGGCACCCTTGGCATAAATGGCAAAGCGCAAGCCGCTGTAGTAGGCATAACCGCGTGCATCGGCCAAATCAAATTGGAAAGTGACTTGTGGCAGTTGATCGCTCAACCACTTCAGTTGTTCAATGGCCAGCTTGATCTGTGGTTTTGCTGGAAGAATTTTCAGGGCTTTGGTCAGCACTGAAACATCGCCAAACAAGTCAATCAAACTTAGCAAACCGGTCTGAATTTCAGATGGAAAATTCTGAACCAGTTCAGCCAAAAGCGATCTATTTTTAGAAGCCAAGGCCGCATAGACTTCGCCGCGCGTGATTTCAGAAAGTGACAGGCCTTCAAGCAATGCGCTCACAATTCTTGCATCTGCCAAATCAACCAAAACTTCACCAATTTGGGCAGATTGCAAGCTGTCTAGGGCCAGTTGTAAAACTTCTAGATCGGCCTCTAAGCCGGCGTGGCCATAAATTTCTGCGCCAAGCTGAAGGGGCTCACGCGTTGCATGCGGTCTGTCAGGACGTGTGTGCAATACAGGACCGCAATAACAAAGGCGTGTAACACCCTTGCGGTTTAGCAAATGAGCGTCAATTCGGGCCACTTGGGGGGTAGTGTCTGCACGCAAACCCATCATGCGACCAGAGAGTTGGTCAACCAACTTGAAAGTTTGCAAATCGAGGGCCTTGCCAGTTCCAGTCAATAAAGACTCGATGTGTTCAAGCAACGGGGGTGACACCAACTCAAAGCCATAGCTGCGAGCAGTGTCTAAAAGCAATCTTCGGAGTTCTTCGATATGCCTTGCTTCAGAGGGCAAGACATCGGCGATGTGATCCGGTAGGACCCAAGCGGACATGGCAATAAAGGGTGCTGTTAAAACAGGGATTTTACCGGTTCAAACAGGTTTAAATAAGCCAAAGCAAAAGAAAGAAGCCTAACAAAACAGTGCCAAGACCGAAAAATCGGATTTGACCATCCTGAAGCTGCAACAACTGGGCAAACATTTCACGCCACTTGGTGGGCGAAATGAGGGGCAAAAGCCCCTCAAGAATTAAAACCAAGGCGATGGCAGCCAGTAAAGAATCCCAAAAAGACACTTATTTCTTAGGCTGCTGTGGCGCTGGTGCAGCTGCAGGCGCTGTGGTTCCTCGCATGGTTCTGAAAAAATCGCTGCCACTGGGGTCCAAAACCATGACATCGCTCTTCTTGGCGAAACTGGCTTTGTAGGCATCGAGGCTTCTGTAGAACTGGGCAAACTGAGGATCACGCCCAAAAGATTCGTTGTAAATTCTGGCAGCTTGTGAATCGCCCTGCCCTTTGATTTTTTGAGCTTCGCGGTATGCATTGGCGATGGTCACCTCGCGCTGACGATCGGCGTCAGCCCGAATCTTTTCGCCTTCAGCGGCACCTGTTGAACGAAGTTCATTGGCGACACGTTTGCGCTCTGCTTCCATGCGGCGGTAAACCGATTCGGTGATGGCATCAACGTAGTCCGCGCGGGTAATTCGAACGTCAACGACATCAACGCCCCAAGGCTTGTCACCGCGGACTTTTTCGAGGACCTCGCGTTTGACATCGTTCATCAAAACATCGCGGCTTAAAGACAGCAAGTCTTTCACAGTGCGTTTGTTGATTTCTTCTTGGAACGCATTTCGTACAACTCGGTTGAGTTGATTGGCACCAGCCTTTTCATCCAAACCAACATTTCGAATGTAGGCCATGGGATCGGTGATGCGCCAACGGACATACCAGTCAATGACCACACGTTGTTTTTCAGCCGTCAACATGGGTTCTGTGTCGGGGCTGTCCAAGGTCAGGAGTCGCTTATCGATGTAAGTGACATTTTGCAAAGGTGGCGGTAACTTGATGTTCAAGCCAGGTTCAGTGATGACCTCTTTGATTTGTCCCAAGGCGTAAACAACACCAAACTGTCGTTGATCGACAACAAACAACATGCTGCTGGCCAGTGCCAACAACAATAAAAGGGATGAAGCCCAAATTCCAATTCGATTCATTTTGAGACTTCCTTAACGAGCATCACGGTCACGTGAGCGGAGGCTTTCACGCGATCTAGGATCAGGGGTTGCGCCATTGGTGCTGGCGGATGTGGGTGCTGAGGCATTGGATGGCTCTTGGGCAGGTGCAATGGCAGGCGCTGAACCCGAAGTCATTTGCATCAATTTGTCCAAAGGTAGGTACATCAAGTTGGAACCCTGTTTACTGTCAACCACCACCTTGGTGACGTTGGTGTAAATTTGTTGCATGGCATCCAAGTACATGCGATCGCGTGTGACCTGGGGTGCTTTTTGGTATTCAGGCAAGATGGCTTTGAAACGTTGTGAGTCACCTTCAGCCTGCGCCACGATGCGTTCGCGGTAAGCCTGAGATTCTTCCTTCAAACGTGACGCAGCACCGACGGCGCGAGGCACCACATCGT
Source organism: Singulisphaera sp. GP187 (assembly GCA_943327965.2). Taxonomy (GTDB): domain Bacteria; phylum Pseudomonadota; class Gammaproteobacteria; order Burkholderiales; family Burkholderiaceae_C; genus Limnohabitans_A. The sequence goes on along the minus strand of CALPYQ020000004.1, from coordinate 2,663 downwards.
TGGCATACGCCTGGGCTTCATTTTTAGCGCGTTCTCTTTCTTGACCTGCTTTAAGCACATCGTCAAAGGCGGCTTGAACTTGTTCGGGGGGTCTGACGCCACCCTGTTGCAAGTTGATACCAACCACTTCGATGCCAACCTTGTATCGGTCCAAAATGTTTTGCATCAGAGCGCGTACACGAGGCGCAATCTGGTCCCGCTCTTCGGCCAATGCAGAATCCATCTTCATTTTCCCGACCACTTCACGAACTGCGGTTTCGGCTGCTTGAATAACGGCCTCGGTAGGGTTTTTGCTTTCAAACAAATAAGCACGTGCATCGTTCAAGCGGTACTGAACAGCAAACTTGATTTCAACAATGTTTTCATCTTCCGTGAGCATGGCAGACTCACGCAAACCTGTAGCTTTGATGACGTTGTCGCGACCAATGTCAACAGATCGGATTTGTGTCACAAAAACCAGTTCGTGTTTTTGGATGGGGTAAGGCAAGCGCCAATTGAAACCGGCACCCACTGTCGATTTGTATTTGCCAAATTGGGTGATCACGGCTTGTTGTCCCTCTTGAACAATGAAAAAGCCTGTGCCGAGCCAAATGAGTGCGAAGGCACCCACAATGACGCCAATCCCCAAATTTCTAAAGACAGGAGGTAAACCATTAAAAGAGCCAGATCCGTTGGGTGGGCCTTTATGCGGTGGACCGCCATTTTTACCACCTAAAAACTGAGCCAATTTACGGTTCAGATCGCGCCACAACTCGTCTAAGTCAGGAGGGCCTGAAGGCTGGCCAGGTCGTTGATTGTTTTGCTGACCGTTAGGCTGAGAAGGCTGTTGAGGTGTATTAGATCCGGAGGGGTTTGATCCGGAAGGGTTGCCTGAAGACGCATTGTCTGGACCATCTGACGATGGTTTATCGTCGCTACGTCCCCAGCGAGGATCGTTCAGGTTGAACATGCCACGAATCCGTTGTGGAAGGACGTAACCATAGAAGGCTCGAAGATTGAGGTTCATTATTTTTCTTAGCTAATTATTTGCTTGTTGTCATTGTGCACAATCCTGCTGCAAAATTGGACACTGGCACTTAATTTTCCCCGTAATTATCAAGGTCAAAACGAGGATCGTGTTGCGGTTTGCCCTCAGGCAAAGTTTTCAAAACTTCTTCGGCCAACATTTGCCTCAATGCTGAAAGCCCCTGACCAGTCTGAGCGCTTAAAAATATACGCTCAAGTGCCACACCATCAACCTCATACTGGTCTTGAAAAATGATGGGTTGGCGTTCTTCAGGCAGGTTGTCTATTTTGTTGAAAATTAACCACTGAGGTACTGAATCAGCGCCAATTTCATGGAGCACCCGCTTGACCTCGGTCATTTGCTCAGGGAAATTGACATTGGAGGCGTCGACCACATGGAGCAGCAAATCGGCATCAGCGGCCTCTTGCAATGTGGCTTGAAATGCATCGATCAAGCCGTGTGGAAGGTCACGAATAAAACCAACCGTGTCTGAAATTGAAGCTGACCGGCCCGCTTCACCCAAATAAAGCTGCCGGGTGGTGGTATCCAAAGTGGCAAACAATTGATCGGCAGCATAGGCCCGTGCTTTAACCAATGCATTGAACAACGTGGATTTGCCGGCATTGGTGTAGCCGACCAATGAAACATTGAAAGACTGACGGCGGTCTCTTTGGCGTCTCTGGGTTGAGCGTTGTTTTTTAACCTTAACCAGCCGCTCTTTGGTGCGCTTGATGGCGTCGCCAATCATGCGTTTGTCTAGTTCGATTTGGGTTTCACCCGGGCCGCCGCGCATGCCAATACCGCCCTGCTGCCGCTCTAAGTGAGACCAACGGCGGACCAATCGGGTGCTGAGGTATTGCAATCGAGCCAGTTCTACTTGCAATTTCCCCTCATGACTGCGAGCTCTTTGTGCAAAGATTTCTAAGATGAGCAAGGTTCGGTCGTTGACAGGCAAACCCAGGTGTCGTTCCAGATTGCGCTGCTGTGCAGGACTGAGGGACTGGTCAAAGAGAACCTCTTGAGCACCCAATTGCTCGGCCATGAATTTGATTTCATCGGCTTTACCGCTGCCGACAAACAAAGCCGCATCCGGAGCGCGGCGTTTGCAGGTCATGCGGGCCACGGGGCGAAGGCCCGCGGTTTCGGCCAGCAGACCCAATTCTTGGAGTTCGCCATCAAAATGAGGCGACCCAAAATCAAAGCCGACCAACAAGGCCGGCGCTGTGTCTTTCACCGCGGTATCAGACAATCAGGTCGCCAGAGCGTCTTCGGTCGCGTCAGACGGATTCAAATTCACGGCGCGTCCCGGCACGATGGTCGAGATGGCGTGTTTGTAAACCATTTGCGTCACAGTATTTCGCAAAAGGACGACGTATTGATCAAAGGATTCAATCTGGCCTTGCAGCTTGATGCCGTTGACCAGATAAATAGAGACAGGGACATGTTCTCTGCGCAAGGCATTGAGAAAGGGATCTTGCAAGAGTTGGCCTTTGTTGCTCACGATATGCTCCGTGTTCAAATGAAGTTGTTAAGAGTTTGACCTTACCACAGGGGCCTGTGGATTGACCTCAAGAGTGCGTGAAAATCCCCCACCCATCAAGCGTCTTTATCCGCAAAGGGGTTTTGCGAGGTCTTCATTTCAATGCGCAGCGGCGTG
>CALPYQ020000003.1 GCA_943327965.2 Singulisphaera sp. GP187 | reverse complement strand
TCTGGTGCACCCCGTAAGCGGTGGACTCGCCTACAGCGGCGGTCAAGGTCGCCTCGGCTGCCAGATGGCCATCGATGAAATCAACGCGGCTGGCGGTATCAAGTCCATGGGCGGTGCCAAGCTTGAAGCCGCTCTGGGCGATTCACAATCACGTCCCGAAGTCGGTGTGTCCGAAGTTGAGCGCTTGCACCAAGCAGGTGTGGCCGCATATGTGGGCTGCTTCTCCAGCGCCATTGCGCTGCCGGCCACTCAGGCTGCTGCCAAGTACAACACGCCTTTCATGATTGACGTCGGCGTATCCGACCTCATCGTCAAGCGCGGTCTCAAGAACGTGTTCAGGTTAGCACCAGGCTTTGGCAAGTGCGTGGACGATGCCATTGTGGGCTTGGGTGAAATTAACAAAGCAGCTGGCGGTGTGGCCAAGTCTGCGGTGTTGGTGCACGAGGAGTCAGAGTTCGGCACAGGTACAGCCAAGCTGCTTGCCGATCGCTTGCCTGGTATCAATGTTCAGGTGGCCGAGGTCATCAAGCACGCCAACCCCACTCGCGATTTCTCCAACGTTGCCTTGCGTATCAAGAGCCTGAAGCCCGATCTCGTGATCATGAGCAACTACCAAAACGAATACGTTTTGTTGGCGCGCACATTGCATCAGCAGCGCGTCGATGTGGCAGGCATGTTCAGTGTGTTGGGTGGTGGCTTCAACTTCAAGCTCGTCAGTGAGCAGCCTGACATCGCTCAGAACATGATGGACTTCAACCACTGGTACAACCCCCGCAATCCCAAGGCCTTGGCCATGCGCAAGGCGGTTGAGGCAAAGGGTGGTTTGTTCACATTCGAAGTCTACTGTGGCTACAACGCCGTCAAGTGTTACGCTGATGCGCTAGAGCGCGCTAAGTCGGCTGACAAAGAAAAAGTCATTGCAGCGCTCGAGGCCAGCACTTGGTCCGATCACTTCATGCCTTACGGTCCTACCAAGTTTGTCGACGGTCAAAACACCGGTGGCCGTGCCGCCATGTTGCAGGCCACCAAGACCGACATCAATGTGGTTTGGCCCAATGAATTTTCAGCGGTGAAGCCAGTCTTCCCACGTCCTAAATTCAGCTGATCCAGGCTCATCGGCCAAGCAAACGCGCAGCATTGCTGAAGCGCTTGCTTGCCGAATTGAACTGCTTCCGAATTTCTTAGATTTCTAACGGAGACTTCAACTTGACTGCACCAGGCGGTCAGGTTGGATGGCTCCTGTGGATTCATCTTGCAGTATCTCTGCAATTTTATTGACCTCATGACAAGGAACTCGTTTTGGACCTGACCATCATCGGAGCGGCTGTCATCAATGGCATCCTCATGGGGGGTATTTACACCCTCGTCGCCTCTGGGCTCACATTGATTTATGGTGTGCTGCACATCATTAATTTTGCGCATGGCAGCATGTTGATGTTGGCCATGTTTGGTGTTTTCTATTTGGTGACCAAGATGGGCGTTGATCCCTATCTTTCCTTGTTGATCACCATGCCCACCATGTTTGTCATGGGTTACATCCTTTACAAGTATTTCATCGGCAAATTGTCTTACGGCAAAGACGAAAACATTTTGTTGATCACCCTGGGTTTGTCGATCGTCATTGAAAACCTGGCGCTGATGCTTTTCACAGGCGACTCGCGCACCATTTCTCTTTCTTACAGCGACAAAATGTTTGAGGTGGGGCCTTTGTTGATTGGCCTTCCCAAGATCATTTCATTTGTAGCTTCTATGGTGATGTGCGGATTGCTGGGCATCTTTATCACGCAAACAGACACAGGCCGGGCCATTCGTGCCGTGGCCAAAGAGCGCATGGGTGCGCGTTTGGTGGGTATTGATGTCGACAAAGTTTTTGCCATCTCCTTTGGTTTGGGCATGGCCACCTTGGGCGCTGCAGCTTCCTTGCTCATGCCCATTTTTTATGTCTCACCCACCACGGGTCACGTCTTTGTGATGGTGGCTTTCACGGTGGTGGTGTTGGGCGGCATGGGCAGCTTTTTGGGCGCAGTGGTGGGCGGCTTGATTGTCGGTTTGACTGAGTCGTTTGGCGGTTTGTATTTGGGTGAAAGCCTGGGTCAAATTGGCATCTCTCTCATCTTCATTCTGATCTTGTTGTTCAGACCCTCAGGACTCTTTGGAGACAAGCGATGATTTTCAATCGTTTACCTTGGACCCTTCACTTGTTGTTGTTGGTCGTTGCCATCATTTTTCCGTTTACGTCCGACTCTGCCTTTGTCATTAACTTTGGCGTGTTGGCGTTGTTCTATGCTTTCATTGGACAGTCCTGGAACATTGCTGGGGGTTTTGCCGGTCAGTTGTCGTTTGGGCATGTGGCATTTTTTGGTGTGGGTGCCTATGCCTCAACCATTGTTCAAATGCGTTTTGGATTTAATCCTTGGTGGGGCCTGCCAGTCTCTGCATTGGCGGGTGCCGCGGCGGGTTGGCTCATCAGTGTGCTGTCCTTCAGAGCAGGGCTCAAAGGTTCTTATTTCGCTTTGATCACTTTGGCCTTTGCAGAAGTCTTTCGCATTATTTCCAACTCCATTGAAATTACCGGTGGTGGTTTGGGCATGCTGATCCCCATGAAGCAAACTGCCGCCAATTTCCAGTTTGGTGATCGACGCGTTTTTTACTTCATCATCTTGGCACTCACTGTGATTTCAGTGGCCATTGCACTTTGGTTAAAGGCGTCCCGATTTGGCGCGCGTTTGGCGGCCATTCGTGAAAATGAAGATTCCGCACGCGCTCTGGGCATCAACATATTTGCCGAAAAAATCAAAATCATGGCCATCTCAGGTGCCATTGCTGGTGTAGGCGGATGCTTTTTTTCGCAGTACTTCTTGTACATCGATCCCACCATTGTGTTTGGTGTCGACAAGTCGGTTGAGATGCTCTTGGTCAGCATGATTGGTGGCGCAGGCACTGTGTATGGCCCGCTCATTGGCGCGGTACTGCTTGCATTGGTCAGTGAAGTGACACGGTCCATGTTCAGTCTCCAAGGTCTTTCCTTGGTGCTGTACGGCACGTTATTGGTCATCATCATTGCTTTCTTGCCCAACGGCCTGGTCGAATTGTTCAAGAAAAAAGAACGCAAAGAAGCAGGCCGTTTAAAGTCTGCTGCCAACAAAAAGGGAGAAGCCTGATGCTGAAAGTTAAAGGTTTAACCAAAATATTTGGTGGCTTGCGCGCTGTTGACAATGCTTCCTTAGAGGTTGCTGCGGGCCAAATTGTTTCGCTCATCGGCCCCAATGGTGCGGGCAAAACAACCTTGTTTGCGTCTATTGCTGGTTTTCACAAAATCAACGAAGGCCAGGTTGAATTGCTTGGGAAAAACATTGTTGGTTTGGAAGTGCATGAAATTGCCCGGCTTGGCATGGTTCGGACATTTCAAATTACGCAGCCTTTTGCCAAGCTCTCGGTGCTTGAAAACATTGCTGTAGGCGCTTACCAGCAGTTTGCTGGCAGAGATCAAGCCCATGCCCATGCGCGTTTGATTGCAGAAAAAGTAGGCATGGCGGGCATGCTCGATCAGCCGGCCTCTGAATTGACTGTGGCGGGCAGAAAGCGATTGGAGTTGGCGCGCGCTTTGGCCACGGGTCCCAAGTTGCTTTTGCTAGACGAAGTCATGGCCGGATTGAACCCGCAAGAGATCATTGAGATCATTGCGCTCATTCGCAGCATTCGTGATTCAGGCGTCACCATCTTGCTCATTGAGCACGTGATGCATGCCGTCATGAGTTTGTCGGAATACATCTACGTGTTGTCTTACGGCAAGATCATTGCCGAAGGCAAACCAGAAGAGGTTGTTAACAACCGTGAAGTGATTGAAGCTTACCTCGGACGGGGCGCTGCCGATCAAATGACGGGTCAAGCACAAGGAGTTGAACATGCTTGAAATTCGCAATCTCCATGCGGGCTACGGCCAGATTGAAATTTTGCGCGGCATCAACCTGGATGTGGCCGCCGGCGAAATTGTGGCGGTGCTGGGCAGCAATGGCGTAGGCAAGTCCACCCTCAACAACAACATCTCTGCACTTTACAAACCATTCAGTGGTTCTATTCGTTTTCAGGGCGAAGACCTGACTGGCATGACCTCCACAGAAGTGGTGCAACGCGGCTTGATCCATGTGCCTGAAGGTCGGCGTATTTTTCCGAACATGAATGTCAAAGAAAACCTAGAGTTGGGCAGTCAAGTTCGAGGCAAAGCGCGCAGATCTCAAAACTTAGAACGTGTGGTCGAAATTTTCCCACGTTTGAAAGAACGCTTTTCTCAATTGGCAGGCACACTGTCTGGCGGTGAACAACAAATGCTGGCCATTGGTCGTGGCTTGATGTCCGAGCCCGCTTTGCTCATCATGGACGAGCCTTCATTGGGCCTCTCACCTTTGTTGGTAGAACAAATGTTTGAATTGATTGCCACCATCAACAAGCAAGGCATGCCTATTTTGTTGATGGAACAAAATGCGGTTCAAACATTGGCCATTGCACACCGCGCCTACATCATCGAGAACGGCGAAGTGGCCATGCAAGGCTCCGCCTCCGACATGGCGCGTGATCCAGAACTTCGCAAAAACTATTTGGGACTTTGAACCGTGTCTAATGTGGCCTTGGAACTCGCAGGACGTCATGTCTTGGTGACGGGTGCGGGTTCGGGTATTGGTTTTGCCACGGCTTGCGCGCTTTCAAGCCATGGCGCCAAAGTGGCTGCGGTGGTGCAGTCCCCAGAACAAGTTTCTAGGGTTCAGCAGGCGCTGCCCAATGCGGTGGTTTTTGTTCAAGACTTGCTAGACGACAAAGCTTGTGCGGCCTTGCCAGAAAAAGCGGCGCAAGCCCTTGGCGGTTTAGATGCCTTGGCATGCTGTGCAGGCATTTTCTTCAAAAAATTGTCAGACGAAATTAGCTTGGACGAGTGGCGCCAAACTTTGGCACTCAACTTGGATGCCACCTTTGTTTTAACGCGGGCAGCCATTGCACAAATGCGTAAAGCGCGCCATGGTGATGCCAGCGTGGTGGTCATCAGCAGCCAAATTGGCTTGGTCGGACATGCGCGGGGCGCTGCATATGCGGCATCCAAAGCGGGTTTGAATGGCATGGTCAAGTCATTGGCCTTGGAGTGGGCTTCTGAAGGTGTTCGCATCAATGCGGTGGGACCAGGCCCTGTTGCCACGCCCATGGTGGCATCGACCATGGCGGATCCAGTTGCCCTTGAGGCCATGAAAAGCAGCATTCCCATGGCACGTCTTGGCCAGCCCCAAGAAATTGCGGAGGTGGTGAGTTTCCTCTTGTCACAAAGGGCGTCCTTCATCACGGGTCAAATTCTTTGCGCGGATGGCGGCTTTACGGCACGTTAACTGATGGCTCAGCACGCGCTTCCCCTAACCGAATTGGCCAGCGTCATTCGCAGCAAAAATGCGGGTCCTTTGTGTGTCACCTTGGATTTGTTTTTTCGAGACCAAAAAGCCTACGAACGTGCTGCACAAAGCGAAGCGCTCAAGTTAAGTACCATCGCGGCCCTTTATGGCTTGCTCAGCTCGCAAATTAAACGCTTTGATTTGCCCGAAATTTTGGCCATTAAGTTGTCCATGCCGCGCACGGTGTGTGCAGGTCATCCGGGTGATGGCGATTTGTATGGTGCCCAGCAACATGCACCCCTCTTGACATTGAGGGTGTAATCGCATGACCAACGCCCACAAGCCAACCGCTGTTTCTCGCTTGCTTGCCAGTCATGTGCCGGGCATGGAGCGGCTGCGGGTGTTATCGGCTTCTGGTCAATTGGGGTTTGGCATTGTTCAAGAATCGCTAGCCCGCGGACTGCAAAGAAAGCCACATTTCATTGGTTGCGACATGGGCTCCATTGACCCTGGACCTTTTTACTTGGGCTCGGGCCAGATGGCGGCACCCAAAGACATGGTTCTGCGCGACTTAGAACTGGTGCTGCTGGCAGCCAGACAATTGGATGTGCCTTTGATCATTGGCAGTGCGGGTACGGCTGGCGCAAAACCGCAACTTGAAGCCACCTTGGCCCTGCTGCAAGAAGTGGCGCAAAAGCACGGGCTGTCTTTTTCAGTGGCCACAGTGTCCAGTGATGTACCGCGTCAAATTTTGATCCAAGCCGTTCAAGATGGCCGCTTAAAAAGCCTAGACCCGGAGGGCGTCGCGCTGCCTCTGCCCGTACCCCATCCATCGCAAATTGAATGCGCCACACACATTGTGGCGCAGTGCGGAACGCACACCTTCATGCAAGCATTGGCGCAGCAACCCGATGTGTTGATTGCCGGCCGATCGTGCGACACCGCTATTTTTGCAGCCCTGCCGCAAATGTTGGGCTATGACCCCGCTTTGTCACTGCACATGGCCAAAATCATCGAGTGCACATCGCTGTGTTGTACTCCGGGTGGCCGTGATGCTATCTTGGCGGAACTGGGCCTGTCGGATTTCATTTTGGAAAGCATGAATCCAAATTCGCATGCAACACCAGCGTCTGTGGCGGCCCATGCACTGTACGAGCAAGCAGACCCTTGGGTGGTCGAAGAGCCCGAGGGCACGCTGCATTTGCATCACGCCAAATACACCGCCATTGACGCGCACAGAACCCAAGTTTCTGGCGCTCAATTTGTACCTCGCCTTGCACCCACTTTGAAAGTTGAGGGGGCAGTGCACACCGGGTCTAGGGCTGTTTTGTTGGCGGGTGTGGCAGACCCTCGCATGATTGAAATGCTGCCCGATGCCCTGCAAGTGGTACTTGAGCGGGTTCAAAAATTGGTGCCAGGCCCTTGGTCCATGGTGCCGCATGTTTATGGCCAAGGCGCCGTCAGAAGCCTGCCGCCCGCCCATCGAAGCCTGCATGAAATTGGTTTGGTCATCGAGTTTTTAGCGCCTACGGCCAACTTGGCCAAAACAGCCGCTTCAGTGTTCAAGCAAAACTTGCTGCACTTTGGTTTTCCAGGCCGCTTAAGCACAGGCGGGAACTTGGCTTTTGCTTTCACGCCCAGCGAAATTGAAGCCAATGAATGCTATCAATTTATGCTCTACCACCAGTTGGTGGGTGTCAGCCCGCAGGAAGTTTTTGGCATTGAAATGCACGCATGGAATTTTGAAGAGGCCATGGCATGACACCCCGCTTGCCTTTAACCAAGTACCACCAAATCTATTTGGTCCTGCGCGAGCAATTGCTCGAAGGGCGGTTTGCCAAAGCCATGCCCGCAGAAATCGAATTGGCCAAACAGTTTGGTGTCGGCCGCGTCACGATTCGGCATGCTATGGAAAAATTGGTGGCCGAAGAGTTGATTGTGCGTGTTGCTGGCCGTGGTACTTTTCCCAAGCCTATTCACCATGGTGGCTTGGGCATGAATCCGCCTGCACTCCCGCAGCCTACCCGCTTGGCGGGACTGATGGAAAACATTGTGAGTGCCAGCCGTGCCACCACTGTCAAAGTGCTTGATTGGCGCACCATTGCCGCGCCGGAAGATGTTGCGTTTGCACTTCAAATGGAAGTAGGTTCTGCTGTCAAAAAAGCCGTTCGCTTGCGCAGTTCTCGGGAAGGCCCGCTGTCTTACATCATTACCTATGTGCCGCAACACTTGGCGGCCGATATTCTCCGTAAAGACTTGGCAACCAAACCGCTGCTTCAGTTACTCACCGAAGCGGGTGTAGAACTTGGTCGTGCGCAACAAACCATTTCGGCCCGACAAGCAGATGCGCGAGTGGCCGATGCCTTGGATGTTGCCATTGGTTCGGCTTTGTTATCCGTCCGTCGTTTGGTGTTCGATGCCCATGATCAACCCGTGCAATGGCTAGAAGGCTTGTACCGTCCTGACCGCTATGAATACCATTTGGAAGTGTCTCGCATAGGCGATGTGGACGCCCGTGTTGCCATGCGAGAAGAAAAGGTGAAAGCTTGATACGGGGCAGTCCCCATTCATTGATTTGTCAAACATGAGCACCGAAAAACATTCTCATCCCCCTCAAACGCTTGCGCAAAAACTGATTGCCAAGGCGGCTGGCCGAACCCATGTCGCCGTGGGTGAAATCGTCAATTGCCAAGTCGACTTGGCCATGTTCCACGACTCGTCAGGGCCGCGACGTTTAAAGCCCATGCTCGAAGAATTGGGTGCAGAAATTTGGGACAAATCACGTGTTGTTTTGGTCATGGACCATTACGTACCCGAACGTGATGACGATTCACGCCGCATTGTTCGCATTGCGCGAGAGTGGGCCGTTGAACAACAGTTGCCGCACGTGTACGACAGCTTGGGCATATGCCATGTGGTCTTGCCGCAAAAAGGCCATCTGAAGCCCGGTATGTTTTGCGTGGGTGGCGATTCACATTCGCCCACTGGCGGTGCTTTGGGCACCTACATGTTTGGTGTGGGTAGCACCGAAATGTTGGGTGTGGTGGTCACGGGACAGCTTTGGGTGCGTGTGCCTCAAACATTGTTAATGCGTTGGAACAATCGCCTCAAGCCTGGTGTCACCGCCAAAGACATGATGCTGCACATGATTGGTCAATTTGGCATGAACGGTGGTCAGTATCAGGCCGTCGAGTTTGCAGGCGAGGCGGTTAAAGCGCTGTCAATGCAAGAGCGCATGACCATGTCCAATATGAGCGCAGAGATGGGCTCTCAAGTGGGCTTGATTGCGCCCGATGAAGTGACACGCGATTGGTTGGCCACCACGGGTGCAAAAGACGTCCAAATTGACGGCTGGCATACCGACGAAGATGCCGACAAGCTAATTCATGAATTTGATGCGGCCACCTTGGTGCCGCAAGTGGCTGCGCCCCACAGCCCCGCCAATACCAAGGCCGTGACGGAATTCAAAAACACGCCCATTCAAGTCGCCTACATTGGCGCCTGTACGGGTGCCAAGTTGGAAGACTTGCGTGCTGCTGCACAAGTTCTCAAAGGTCAACAACTGCCCGCAGGTGTGCGCCTGATGGTGGCACCCGCCAGTTTGCAAGATCAGGCGCAAGCTGAAAGCGAGGGCGTGATGCAAGCCTTGCGTCAATCGGGCGCAGAAGTATTGCCAACCTCTTGTGGTGCTTGTTCTGGTTATGGCGGCAGCATTCCCGATGGCGCCAATGTGATTGCCACCACCGCACGCAACTTCAAGGGGCGCATGGGTTCAGCCACTGCACAAGTTTATTTGGCTTCACCTTACACCGTGGCAGCGTCTGCCTTGCGCGGCAGCATTGCCGACCCCAGGGAGGTTTTGGTATGAGCAAGTTGCACAGAGTTTGGCGCGTGGGTGCCGATGTTGACACCGATCAACTGGCGCCAGGGGCTTACATGAAGTTGGGCATTCAGGACATTGCCAAGCATTGCTTGGAGGGCGTCAGGCCAGAGTTTGCCGCGGCGGTCAGGGCTGGCGATGTACTGGCGGCTGGCCCCAATTTTGGCATTGGCTCTTCCCGCGAACAGGCCGCCGATGCCTTGGTGAAATTGGGTGTGAAGGCTGTCATTGCGCCTTCCTACAGTGGCTTGTATTTTCGCAATGCATTCAATTTAGGCCTGTTATTGCTGACCTGCAAAGAAGCAGAGTTGTTAGAAGAGGCCGAGCAAATTTCACTCGATTTGAATCAATGGGCGGTCGTGCGTGGCAACGGCCAACGATTGGCTTGCGATCCAATTCCAGATTTTTTGGTGGCCATGGTGGAAGCTGGTGGTCTTTTGCCTCAACTCAAGCTGCGTCTGCAACAACAAAGAGCATCACAATGAAAAATCAAAAAGCCCCCCAAATTGTTCGCGCTGAATCCATGCCAGAAGGGACACCCGCGGTACCTGTTTGCATCGTGGGTGGGGGCTCTTGTGGTTTAACAGCAGCCATCGCTCTTCGCAAGTCCAACATCGATGTGTTGGTGTTAGAGCGCGATGAATCTGGCACGGGCTCTTCAGCGTTGTCTTCAGGATTTATTCCGGCCGCCGAAACACGCTTGCAAAAATCATTGGGCATTGAAGACTCACATCAATTGCTGATTGACGATGTGATGAACAAAGCCCACGGCAATGCGCCTCTGCATTTGGTCAAGGCTTATGTGTCGGCAGCCACGTTGGCCATCGATGAACTGGAAAAAATGGGCTTGCCCTTTGAAATTGTGGATGGCTTTTTATACCCAGGCCACACGGTGAGGCGAATGCACACCATGCCTGAAAAAACAGGCGCTACATTGATGACGCGCTTGGCGCAAGTGGCCACCGATTTGGGCGCCGATATTTTGGGCCAATCATTGGTCTGTGAGTTGTGGGTCAATGCACAAGACGAAGTTCTGGGTGTGGGCTATCAACGACCCGATGGTGCTGTAGAGCATTTGTCGTGCAATTATTTATTGCTGGCTTGCAATGGCTTTGGTGGCAATACCGACATGGTCAAAGAACTTTTGCCCGAAATGGCCAATGCGGTTTTTGCGGGCCACCAAGGCAACGACGGAACTGCCATTCAGTGGGGCCTTCAATTGGGTTTGCAAATGGGTGACTTGGATGCCTACCAAGGCCATGGTTCGTGGGTGACGCCGCAAGGTGCGCTCATGACTTGGGCGTTCATCATGGAAGGCGGTGTGCAAGTCAACACATTGGGCAAACGCTTTAATGACGAAACCGGTGGTTATTCCGAAGCGGCCGTGCATGTGCTGAGCCAGCCTGGCAGCATTGCCTGGAACATTTTTGACGCGCCTTTGCTAGAGCTTCTGCGTACTTTCCCAGATTTTCGAGATGCCGAACAAGCAGGTGCATTGCGCACAGCCAAGGACGTTGATGGTTTGGCAGCCTTAGTGGGTTGTGATGCCGCCACTTTGAAGGCCACCTTGGACGAAGTTCGCGCTGGCCATACAGACACCATGGGCAGAAGCTTCACACGCTCTTTGCAAGCCCCATATCACGCCATCAAAGTAACGGGTGCACTGTTCCATACCCAAGGTGGTTTAGAAGTGGACGCGCAGTGCCGCGTGGTCAAAACCAACGGCCAAGTCTTAAACAACTTGTATGCAGCAGGCGGTGCTGCGCGAGGTGTTTCTGGTCGTGGCGCCGATGGTTATTTGGCAGGCAATGGTTTGTTGAGCGCAGTGGGCGGTGGATGGCTGGCCGCACAAGACATCGCGCAAAAATTGCACGCAGCTTAAGGCCCGTTGGCAATCCCAGTTTTTGATTGATACCCAATTTGTAGGATGATTTATATGTCTCTGGCTCAACGCTTGCAACAACCCAGCGCCTTGCTCGCGCCTGGAATTTACGATGCCCTCACCGCACTCATCGCCGAGCAAGCTGGCTTTGAAGCGCTGTATTTGTCGGGTGCCTCTATTGCCTACACACGGCTTGGCCGGTCTGACATTGGTTTAACCACTGCCAGCGAAGTGGCCAACACCTTGTCCAACATCACCGACCGCGTGCGAGTGCCTGTCATTGTCGATGCCGACACAGGCTTTGGCAATGCACTCAACATGCAGCGCACGGTGCGCGATTTTGAGCGGGCAGGGGCCGCCATGATTCAAATTGAAGACCAAACTTTTCCAAAGCGCTGCGGTCACTTGGATGGCAAAGGCGTGGTTCCTGTGAAGGAAATGCAAGGCAAAATTCACGCGGCTTTGGATGCTAGAAAAAGCAGCAACACCCTCATCTTGGCGCGCACAGATGCTTTGGCAGTAGAGGGCTTGGATGCCGCCTTAGACCGCGCTGAAAAGTATTTGGAGTGCGGCGTCGATGCGCTGTTTGTTGAGGCTTTGCGCACACCCGAGCAAATGAAAGTGGCGTGCGATCGTTTTGCTCACCGCATTCCCTTATTGGCCAATATGGTGGAAGGCGGCAAAACGCCAATCTTGAGCGCCGACGAATTGGGTAAATTCGGCTTCAAAATTGTGATCTTCCCAGGTGGTACGGCGCGGGCTGTTTCACACACCTTGCAGGGCTATTACGGCAGTCTGAAAAAGCATCAAACCACCGCACCTTGGCGCGACAACATGCTGGACTTTGACCAACTCAATGCGTTAATAGAAACACCTGAGTTGTTGGCACTTGGCAAAAAGTACGACGGCAGCGTCTAACTGATTTGACGATTTAGGCCTTGCTTTTGACGCGCAGGGTTAGCGCAGCAGCAATGCACATCAACACGCCAGCAAATACCAGCACATTGGTGGGATTGGCGCCCAGCCAATGTTTGTAGATAAAGGGCAGTGTGATCATTTGAAAAATCATGGGCAACACAATGAACATGTTGAAAATGCCCATGTACACACCAGCCCTTTCCTGAGGGATACTGCCTGCCAACAAGATATACGGATTGCCCATGATGCTGGCCCATGCCATCCCAATGCCCACCATGGGAACCAAAAGCAACCACTTGTCTTGAATAGAAGGCAGCAGCATCATGCTGATGCCTGCTAGAAGCAAGCAAAGTGCATGCACATATTTGGGTCCCCAACGACGAATCAATGGCATCAGGGCAAATGCTGCAATGAAGGCCACAAAGTTATAGAAGCCGCCAATTTGACCATTCAACAAACTGGCGTCGCGAAACTCGGTGGTGTTGGGATCTCGGGTGCCAAAAATAGACAAAGCCAGCGCAGGCACGATGTAAATCCAATAGCACATCATGGCATACCACTGAAACAACTTCATCCACCATAGTTGGCGCATGGTCTGGGGCATGTCGCGAATGGCGGATGCAATTTCTGACAAGGTTGCAAGCCATCCGGTTTTTTGTGATTTGATGTGCTCAATTTCTTGAGGGGTTAAAGGCAGTTCAGGCGTCGATTTAACGGACCACGCTACTGTGGTAATTGAAAAAACAGCACCAATCATGAATGCAATGACGGTCAGTTGAGGAATGTTGCTGCTGTTGACGGCGTCTTTGTCAATGCCCCATAAAAACAAGAGCGTGGGTGTGAGGTAGGCAAAGGTTTGCGCCAAACCCGTAAACGCACTTTGCGTTAGAAAGCCAACTGCATGTTGGTCTCTGTTGAGTCGGTCGCTGACATATGCCCGATAGGGCTCCATGGTGACGTTATTGGCTGCATCCAAAATCCAAAGCAGGCTGGCTGCAAACCAAAGCGTGGGACTGAAGGGCATGAACAGCAAGCAAATGCTGCACATCAGTGCACCGATTAAAAAGTAGGGTGTGCGTCGGCCCCATCTGCTGAGGGTTCTATCGCTCATGGCACCAATCAGGGGTTGCACCAACAAGCCAGTGACAGGGCCTGCCAACCAAAGGAAAGGCAAGTTGGCTTCCTCTGCGCCCAAGTATTGGTAGATGGGACTCATGTTGGCCTGCTGCAGTCCAAAACTGTATTGGATGCCGAAGAATCCAAAATTCATTTGCAGTATTTGCCAGAGCGATAAGTGCGGTTTGCGAAACGTCATACGAGCCTCATTTGGTTTGCAACAGTTTCAGAGTTCAATGGATCAATACAACGGGCGATGCAACGCTTGCGATGTTGATCCACATAAATTGGTAGGAATTCAAGCGCAGATCAGTAGGGCTGTCAGATGTTGAATCGATTGATTCGATGGACCCGAGTCCTAAATCAGAAAACTTCAGATCGATTGCCTGATTTGAAAAATTGAACAAGCCGATCAGATCCTGATTGCGCTGCAGGCCCAAAATTTGAGGGTGCACATTGGCCAACAACCCAACATCTGCATTGCCCTTGAATGCAACGTGTATTTTTCTGAGTTGCGCCATCTGCTGAATCTTTGAAAAAATTCTAGACGCCATGCTGCCTGCAATGTGTCTTTGATTGGCTTTGTCTTCGGACCAATACGGGCGGTGCAATTCACGCCCATCAGGACCATTGCGCAGTCCCAATTCCTCTTTGGTGGTATTGCCTAGGCCCAGCTCATCCCCCATGTACAAGAGCGGCAATCCTCCCATGAAGAAAGACAAACCTTGGAGCAACAACAAACGATCGATGGCCAATGACAATTCTTCGGGAGTTTGCGCAGATTCCAAACCGGTTAAGGCAGAAGCCATTCCGTTGGTGCCATGCACAGCCCGCGTGTGCGTGGTTTGAAAAGCAGCACCTCGCGCATAACTACCCGCTGTCAAGCCTGCAAAAAACTGCGAGGCCTCAATCAGACGTTCATGCGTGATGTCGCCCAAGGCCTCAAGATCGGGTTTTAAAACATTCCATCCAATGTCGTCATGACACCGGACATAACTCAGCCAAGAACTGCCTTGCGGCACCTTGGGCGTTTGCGCCATGACAGAGCGCAGTAAGCTCACATCTTGTTCGGCCAAGGCGACCCAACTGGCGGCCATCAAGCTAGAGTGATAGGCCAAGTGGCATTCTGGTCCAGAGCTTTCTCCCAAACCAAAATACGGCGGGAGTTGTTGCGTGGGCATGATGGCTTCGGCTTTGAGCAAGACACCGGGACATGCAATTTCCATCAAGGCTCTCAATGCTTGCAGCAAGCAGTGAACCTCAGGTTGGTTTTGACTGTTGGTGCCAATGCGTTTCCACAAAAAGCCTGTGGAGTCTAAGCGGAAGGCTTCAATGCCCATGTTGGCAACGCGCATCATGGCCGAAACCACTTCCAAAAAAACTTTTGGATTGGCGTAATTTAAATCCCATTGATAGGGGTAAAACGTTGTCCACACCCAAGCATTCAGTTCGGGCTGGAAAGTGAAATTGCCGGGTGCGGTATCTGGAAAAATTTGGGGCAGTGTTTTTTCCCAAGCAGCCACTTCTTCTGTGTTCTTGGCCAAGCAAAAGTAATTTTGATAATTTAAGTCGCCTGACTTTGCTTTGAGTGCCCATTCATGGTCTTGGGCGACATGGTTCAAAACAAAATCGCTGCACAAACTGATGCCAGCTTTTCTCAACGCTTGGGTGAGCTGCAACAGGTCATCTTGGGTGCCCAGTGTTGGCGCAACTTCTTCAAAGTGTGCCACTGCAAAGCCGCCGTCGTTCGGGCCTTCAGCTGCCTTGAAGAAGGGTAACAAATGCAGGTAAGTCACACCCAGTGACTTCAGGTAGTCAATTTTTTCTGTGATGCCTTGCAAATTGCCGGCAAATTGATCGACATAAGCGGTGTAGCCCACAGCGCCTTGTTGATGCCAATCGGGATGCGCTTGACGATGTAAATCAAGCTGCCATAAATCTTCTGCGCGTGCCAATGATGCTTGCACGGCTGCCTGAATCAGGTCTTGAACCAATGCGTCAACGTTCGGATGTTGACCATAAACTTTGACCAAGCGGTCTGTCAATACAGACTCTTGCTTTCGAATTCTTTCGACTAAAACACGCGCACGGTTCTGGGGTGCAGCGTTCAGTTGGCTGCGCCAGACAGACAAAGCTTCGTCAGAGTGTGACGGCAGAGCGGGTGATTCGAGGATGGTCATAACAAGACAAAAAAAAGGCTGCCGACCGAAGTCGGCAGCCCCTGCTTCCAATTAGAAGTTGTACTTCAAGCCAGCTTTCACTGAGCGGCCAGTGATTGAACGTGCAGCCATGCGGCCGTCGTTGCTCTCTGTGTAGCCCAATGTGTTGGTCAAGTTGTTGATGCCCAATGTTGCCACTGCATTTTTGCCAAGGTTGAAATTGGCAAATGCGTTGATGACGGTGTATGCAGGCAATGTGACTTCAATCGGTGTGCCTTGTGCATCTTTGGAGCTTGATGTGCCCACAATGGCGGCGCCGATGGTTGCATCACCCAACACATAGGAAGGGCTCAACTGGTAAACAACTTTGGCTTGACGGTTGGGTGTCAAACCGCTGCTAACGATTTTGGCGTTGGTGACTGTGACACCGCCATTGACGCGGAATGCACCCATTTTGTAGCCCGCTTCCACTTCAACACCAGAGGCGTCGTATTTGTTGGACGTGCTCTTTTGTGTGGTGGCGTCGTAGTT
>CALPYQ020000002.1 GCA_943327965.2 Singulisphaera sp. GP187 | reverse complement strand
ATTGGTGTTGCTGGTTCGTTTGGCGCTGGCAGCGAGTCGATTAATGCTCGCCAAGGTATGCCCGAACTGGGAACTTTGGTGGAGTTGGGTCCGCGCCTGAAGTGGAACCTTGGTGCAGCACCGGGCAACGGGCGATGGCGCGCAGAGATTCCATTGCGCGGGGTATTCGACCTGAGCAATCGTGCTGATCACAAGGGGCTAAGCTTTGAACCCAAACTGATTTATGAACGCCAATCTACAAGCGGCTGGAGTTACAACGCTTCAGTGGGTGCAATCTTTGCAGATACTAAACTTGCACAAACCTTTTACGAAGTGAACAGCACGCAGGCCACGGCACTGCGGCCGGCATATGCCGCTTCTAGCGGCCTGGTTGCCTGGCGTCTGGGCTCCTCGTTTTCGCGCAGCCTAAGCCGTGACTGGCGGTTGTTTGGGTTTGCCCGTGTCGACTCCGTTGCCGGCGCAGCCAACGAGCAAAGCCCACTGGTACGTCAGACCACAGGCACAACCTTTGGCATGGGTGTTTCTTACAATTGGTTGCGATCGGAACAGCGTGGTCGAGATTAACAGTTCGCTGCTCGGTTGAACTGGAAAAGCGTTGCTTCCACACCTACGTAGGTCGCTTGTAACCTATGGATTTGCAAATAGGATTTATTTGTTCAATCTGCGGATAAATTATTGATCCCAGGATCAAGTCTTGGTGGACCCACTAATTTGAAAGCCTGTGTAACCATTGTTCGCAATGGCCGTGCACTCCTCCCTGTAGCGTCCAACTCCGCCCACATAGGGCATGAACACACGGGGTTTACCTGGCACATTGGCACCCAAATACCAAGAATTGGCATTCATAAACAAAGTGGCATTTGCAAGTTGGTTGACATGCGCCACCCAATTGTTTTCAGCTGTCTGGGTCGCTTCAATTTGAGTGCATGAATTTTTAGTCAAGTGCTGAATGCAATCACTGATCCACTCCACATGCTGTTCAATGGAAACGACCACATTGCTCAAGACAGAAGGACTGCCAGGACCTGTCACCATGAATAAGTTTGGAAATCCTGCTGTCATGAGACCCAGATAAGTCAAAGGACCAGAACGCCACTTTTCTGCCAATGACAATCCGCTGGTGGTTCGAATGTCAATGTTCAAGATGGCCCCAGTCATGGCATCAAATCCGGTTGCAAAAATAAGCGCATCCAATTTGTATTCAGCATCGCTTGTCTTCACACCTACTTCGGTTATCTCTTGAATGGGTGTGCTGCGAATGTCCACCAGTGACACATTATCTCTATTGAAAGTTTCAAAGTATTGCGTGTCTAAGCACAAGCGTTTGGTGCCAATGTGAATATCTCTGGGTGTCAGTTTTTCAGCCAATACAGGATCAGAAACACGCGATTGAATTTTGCGACGTGCAAAGTCTGCCGCTGTTTCATTCGACTCGGCTACAAGCATGATGTCTTTGTAAGTCCGGGTGTAGGCTGTACCCCCTGCCTGCCATCTAAATTCGTAGGCCACTTCACGTTCTTGAAGTGTCGCTTCTAAGGCAGACAGTGTAGGCAATGGGTAGCTTGCGACACCTGTCGGACTGACTCTGGCACGTTGTCTAAGGTCAACATAGTTTTGCTTTATCTCTTGAACCTCAGTGTGTTTCAAGGCCCTGTTGCCTGCAGGAAGACTAAAAGTTGGTGTTCTTTGAAAGACAAATAAATGGCCGGCTTGCTTTGCAACTTCAGGAATTGTCTGTATGCCTGAAGAGCCTGTACCTATAACGCCAACAGTTTTACCGGTGAAATCAACAGGTTCGTGAGGCCATAAACCTGTGTGATAGGAGGCACCCTTGAAGAGATCGCGCCCAATAATTTCAGGAGGCTTGGCCGCCGACAAGCAACCCGTTGCCATCACACAGAACTGGGTCTTTATCACTTCACCGCTTTGAGTGGACACAGTCCATCGACTGGTGGCCTCGTCAAACAAAGCAGAACTGACTCGGGTATTGAACAGAACATCACGCCTCAGGTCAAACCGATCGGCCACGTGGTTGATGTATTTAAGAATTTCTGGCTGTGTTGCATATCGCTCTGTCCAATTCCATTCTTGTTGTAAATCTTCAGAAAAGGAATAGGAATACTCCATGCTTTCTACGTCACAACGCGCCCCTGGGTAACGGTTCCAAAACCAAGTACCCCCAACATCACTGCCAGCCTCAATGACCTGAACGCAAAGCCCCATGCAGCGCAAGCGGTGCAACATGTAAAGGCCTGCAAACCCTGCGCCTACCACGACCACGTCAACATTGGATTTCAATGCAGTTAAATCTTTGCTTGAGCCATTGGATTGACCTGACATGCTTTATCTCCGTAAAAACTTATTGGTTGTGATCATTCTGGCATGCCGATTTAATCGCCAAAGCCAAATCACTCACAGCAGTGTCGGCGGTGTCTAGCAAGTTCATCATCCGAATAAATCCATGCGTGACCCCTTCATAACGACGTAGCTTGACTGAGATACCTTCTTCCTGGAGTCGTTGTGCAAACATCTCTCCTTCGTCACGCAAGACATCGTATTCAGCTGTTGCTATCCATACTGGCGGAGAACCTGACCATGATTTTTCTTGCAAAGGCGTAATACGCGGGTCTAACCACAAAGACTCATTTGCATAATGATTAAAAAACCAAATCATGTCGCTGCTGGTCAATGGAAAATTGCTTCCGTAGCTTTCGTAACTTTTCGTTCGCAGTGGCGCATCCGTCACAGGATATACCAATGCAAGCAAGGCCACTTCAATTTCTGAACGCAGCGTATTGGCAGCCACAATGGCCAAGTTCGCGCCTGCACTGTCCCCCCCAACGATCAAGGGCAAACGTGTAGTTGAGTAATTCGACCATAAGCCATTTGCCCAACGCAAACTGTCTTCGGCATCCTCTAGTCCAGCTGGAAACGGAAACTCTGGCGCCAATCGATAATCAACCAAGACGAGGGCACACTCGCTGCGATGTGCAATATGTCGCGCCAAAGTATCAAAATCATCTAACGCGCCAGCAACCCATCCCCCTCCGTGCAAGTAAACAACAACGCCTAAGGGCTTTTGCGTAGGAAGAAACAATCGCCCTGGAACCGATCCAGAGCGAGTGGGGATCTGGACTTCTGTGACAGATGCCAAGTCTGGGCCTTTACCTAATGCTGTTCGGCTGGCGGCAACGACCGCACGTGCATCAGATGGGCTACCGGCAGATATTTGTGGTCGACCAGGCTGTGCCAGCATTTTTTCTAAGAAAGGATGCAGGGGCATCGAGTGACTCCATTATTCAAACTGAAATGGATGCCACATGTCTCATTGACAATGCGGCATCCTGAATCAAATTTGCAAAATTACAACTTGCAATCTGAACCTACAGGTGGCGCGACCTTGTTCATGGCTTGAATTTCTTTAACAACAAAGTCACCTTTGCCTTCTGCTACCTTCACTGCACGCGTGATGACCATCGAGCGAAGAATTTGGTGATCCGCAGCACGCATTTCTACATCACCTGCAATGGTGGATGCTTTCAAGCCTGTCAGTGCTGTGCGAACTGCGGCAGTGTCTGTCGATTTAGCGTTGGCAATGGCTTGGTGAATCATCTCAAACGACAAATATGTATCTGCATCGACAAAAGTTGGTTTGCGTTTAAATCGCGCTTCAAATGCTTTCACAAATGCGGCATTTCGTTCACCTGGCATCGACCAATAATAACTTTGGGCAGAAATAATGCCGGCTGTTGTATCGCCTTGAGCTTCAATCAACATTTCATTGGTCGAAAAAACGGAAAACACTGTTTTGTACTTGGCAAACAAACCGAAGGGTTGCTGCTGCTTGGCCAACGTAACACCTGCGGAGCCCGGATAAAGAACCATCAGTCCATCTGCAGGTTTGACCAATAATTGAGAGATAAAACTACCCACATCAGGTGCGCCTGGTGGAGAAAAAATCACTTTCTGAACTTTGCCACCGTTTTCTTCAACGAGTTGTGTAAATTT
Source organism: Singulisphaera sp. GP187 (assembly GCA_943327965.2). Classification (GTDB taxonomy): domain Bacteria; phylum Pseudomonadota; class Gammaproteobacteria; order Burkholderiales; family Burkholderiaceae_C; genus Limnohabitans_A. The sequence continues at coordinate 12,951 of CALPYQ020000002.1, read as the reverse complement.
TTTGGCATAGTCGTGACCCAAGGCATAGTCAGCCATGTACAAATCCCAAGTCTTTGTTGGACTCTCTTTCAACAAAGAGCGCAGGCTGTTCACAAATGCTGAGTCATTGTGACCGACACGGAAATAATTAGCTTGGCAGTTTTTGCCAGTCAAATCATCTGCCGCCGACGTGGTGTCAACAAAAATGGCATTCATTGCAGCCAGTCTGGGTGACAGAGCCAATGAAGTGCTTGAACTACTTAATCCCGTAAAGATGTTTGCGCCTTGTTGCTCTACCAATCTATTGGCTGCAGCCAATGCGGCTGCAGGTGTACCTGCATGTGATTGCGATACAAGTTCATATTTGCGGCCAAGCACGCCTCCTCTGGCATTCAGGTGTTCAATGGCCAATGTTGCGCCATCTCTAATGAAGGGCGCGAACACGGCAAAAGGACCTGAGTCAAAATTGATCAGTCCTAGCTTGACCGTTTCCTGTGCAATGGCACTGCCTTGTAAAACCACTGAGGCAATGGCTGCTGTGAATAACTTACGAATCATAAGAGTCTCCTTTGTTAAATTAAAAAGCCAAGGCAGCTTGATGCTGCTCTTTATCTATGTTCTCTGTGAGGCCACGATCGATGATTTCGCCCTTGGCCATCACCACAAAACGCTGACTGACGCGGCGTACCAAATTCAAGTGCTGCTCCACCATCAAAAGTCCAGTACCTTCAGCACGAATTTCATTGAAAACTCGAGCCAATTCATCAACAAGCACAGGCGACAAGCCCTCTGAGGGTTCATCCAAAAGCAGCACGCGAGGATTTCCCAGTAAGGCTCTCCCTACTGCCAGCATTTGTTGCTGACCACCACTCAAGGCTGTCCCCATCTTGTCTTGACGCTCCTCTAAAACAGGGAAGAGTTTGAAAACAGAACGCACGTCCCATCGACCTTGGCGGCCCGATGCTGCGCCCAGTCGCAAGTTATCTCCGACGGTAAGGTGCGGCAAAATCATTCGCCCTTGAGGGGAAACCGTCACCCCCTGCTTGGCCGCCATAAAGGCTGGCATGCTGTTAAGGGTTTTTCCGTCCACTTCAATGGCACCTTGACTGATGGTGGTACCTCCAAAAAATGACATGATGAGGGTTGACTTGCCTGCGCCGTTTTTACCGACCACTGCAACTGATTCACCTTCGTGAACTTCGAGATCGACATTGCGTAGAACCACTGACTTGCCATAGCCAGCACTCAATCCTTGAACACGGATAAAGCTCATGACAGAACCCTTCGATGAGTCAAGTGCACTGAAAGCTTCGACATCTGAATCGACAAGTCATCTCTAAAATTGTTCATGCACTCGACCCCAAGTAAGCAGAAATGACTTCAGGATGGCTCCGTACTTCTGACGGCGTTCCAGTGGTTAGCAATCTACCTAAGTCCAACGCCGTGATGGTGTCGCAAAATTTAAAAACCGCTTCAACGTCATGTTCAACAACCAATGCTGTGACGTTGCGATGGCGAACAACCGCTAATAAATGCTCAAAGAGTTTGACGGTCTCTGCTGTCGATAAACCTGCTGCAGGTTCATCCAACAACATGAGACTGGGCTGTCCTAACAAGGCCAGCGCAATGTCAACACGGCGCTGATCGCCGTAAGCGATGCTGTCTGCCATCAAGTCATACATGTCATTGAGTTCAAGCGTATCAACAATACTTGGTAGATCTTTTTCACCCAAGTGCAAAGCGACCATCTCAAGTTGTTGACCTACCGAGATGCCAGGAAAAATACTGGTGCGCTGAAATGAGCGAGACATGCCTGCTCTGCGACGCCATTCAATTGGACGTGCGGTAATGTCAATGCCATTCATAAAAACACGCCCCAATGTGGGCTTGCATCTTCCGGTAATGGCGTCCATTAAAGTGGATTTACCAGCGCCATTAGGGCCAATCACACCATGCAAAACACCCCTTTGCGAAACCTCAAGATTGATTCTGTCCAGGGCTTTGACGCTGCCATACGACACACTGAGGTCTTCAATTCGAAGCATGATGACGCCCAGTTAAGCGATCCAAGCCGCTCTGCAAAAACCCAATAGCACCCTTTGGAAATGCCACCACCACGATTACCACACCCACGCCAGTTAACAACTCTAGGTGACCACTAGCACCAAACTGATCCTGTCCAATTGTGTAAAGAAGCGCACCCAAAATAGGCCCAGTAACGACAGTGGCACCCCCTATCAACATGGACACCAATGAATTGGCACCCGTTGTAAAGTCAAGCAACTCAGGAGACGCAAACGCAGTGTGCAGACCCACCAATAAACCAGAAACGGCGGCAATGAAACCTGCCAGTCCAAAAGCCAGTACCCTTGGTATATAGGTATTGAAACCAGAAAAGCGCATCCTCTCTTCATTGGCTTTGGTCGCACGCAAAATTTCACCTGTTCGAGACTGTCCTACCCACCAAGCCAAGAGCATCACACCGCAAAGCGCCAACCAAGCTACCACCCAAAAGTTAGCAGGTCGCGCCAATTCAGCCTGAGTCAAGCCAAAGAAGTGGCCATTCCAATTCATGGTTAAACCATCATCCCCTCCCGTGACCTCGCGGTAAGAAGTGATCTTGACCACTGAGCGAAGCATCTGAGCTAAGGCCAATGTCATCATGGCAAATGGCAAGGGCCGGGCGCGCACCACCACCATGCCAATGAGCAAACAGATGAGTGTAGAAGCCACTAGACAAAAGACAGCTGCGGTGGTGACACTCCAATTGAAGTGCATCACACCAATGCCAAATAAATAAGTGGCACCGCCAGTAAAACCTGCTGCGCCAAACATAATGAGACCACATTGATGTGCCAAAAATCCAATGGACAGCGCCGCAATACCCAGCGTAATGGCATTGATCAATAGGCCCAAATAGAAGGTGCTTTTGACCATGCTAGGTACGGCTAAGCCCGCCAGCACAACGCCCATAATGACCACATACCAAAATACTTTGGAAGAACCAATGGCCGAATAAATGGGCGTTTTTTTCATCACGCAACCCGGCCTTTTCCAAAACCCTGCGGACGCCACAGCAAGACGAAGAACAACAGCATGTAAGGTGTCATCACAGACATCAATGGCGACACAATGCTACCAATGACTTGAATGAAACCATAGACCACGGAAGCCACAATTGCGCCGCCTATACTCCCCAAGCCTCCGACGACGACGACAATGAGGCAACTGATCAGAATATTTGCACCCATACTGGGATCAACTGACAGATAAGGCCCTGCCAAAACACCAGCCAAGCCTGAAAAGCCTGTACCCAAACAAACTACAAACAAGCTTAATCGGTCTGTATTGACACCCATCATGCGTGCTACCAATGGCAATTGGCTGACGGCCCGAACATGCATACCTGACTTAGTCCACTTCAACCAAGCGGCCAACATGGCACAAGTGCCGAAGCCCACCAAGATCAAAAATATTCGGTATGCGGGATAAGGTTGACCAAACAAATCTACCGCGCCAGACAGTGAGGGTGGCATGGCCACAGAAAGTGGCGAAGTACCCCAAGTCGTGTTGACCAAGTGCCCCAAAATAAGCGCAATGCCGAAGGTAATCAAGGCGACATCCATGTGCGCTCTTTGATGCAGGGGACGCAAGACTGCATATTCAAAAATAACGCCAACGCCTGCCAATAAAAATGGAACGACAGCCAAGGCAATCCAAAAATTGAACTTGGCTGCTACAGCAAAGCCAAGATATGCACCCAGCATGTACAAAGCGCCATGGGCAAAATTCATGACATCCCGTAAACCAAAAATAAGAGCCAAGCCACTTGCCAAGATGGTCAGTAGCGATGACAAGGCCAATGCGTTGGCCAATTGGATGACAGAAAAATTTTGAAATAAATCCATAGTGACTGTTTAATCGTGATGAGGCTGATGAGGGTTTGTACTGACCTGCACCACTTCAATTTCTTCTTTCGATGCTAGGTTCGATCCTTTACAAAATCAAATCAAATAATCTGAAGGATTGTTCAATGAATGCATTTTTAGATTTTTTGAACTGATGCACGAATTTCAAATGACGACAACCCTTCCTTTGTGAAGAGTGGTTCAGATAATTTAATTTGTCTCTCTTTACGCCTTGCAGTAACCTCAAAGCCCATCTCCATCAAGAAAAAACGCCTAGAGATTGAATCACCATGCTCAAACAATTTTTCTACAGCCTTGTCTGCTCAGCCGCTGCTTTGATATCGATTCAAGTACAGGCCCAGAACTTCCCTTCAAAGCCAATCAGCCTTGTAGCCCCATTTCCTGCAGGGTCTGTCACTGACAGCGTGACGCGCATCGTGGCAAAAGCATTGTCCGAGGCTATTGGACAAAATGTCATTGTTGAAAATAAGGCTGGCGCCCAAGGCACCATTGGTGCCGCCTTTGTGGCCAACGCCAGGCCCGATGGCTATACCTTGTTGATAGGGTCCTCCGGTATGTTTGTGGCGAAGGGCATGTTCAAGACACTTCCCTACGACCCTATGGAAAGTTTTGTACCAGTTGCAGGTTTGGGCTCAACGGCCATGATGTTCTTGGTCGCGCAGTCATCTCCCATAAAAAGCATGTCAGACCTTGCAAAGGTGGCTAAATCTTCCAAACAGTCCGTCAGCATGGCCTACGGTTCTCCAAGCGGTCAAGTGGCTGTGGCACTGTTCTCTTCAGTCACAGAATCAGAACCCATCGCTGTTAGTTATCGTGGCATTCCGCAGGCCATCACAGACATGATGGGCGGACAAGTGCAAGTGGCTGTTGTTGACATTGGCAGCGGCATGGCACAGGTCAATGGACAGAAAGCGCGGGCTCTTGCCATTTCCGCCGTAAACAGATCTGCTAGCGCCCCTCAAGTGCCAACGCTTCAAGAAATTTTTCCCAATGCCACTGGCTCGCTAGAAACCATCATTGCGGTGCAGGCACCAGCAGGAACACCCGCCAATGTGGTGGAAAAGTTGGATGCTGCATTTCAGAAAGCCATGAGCACACCCGAAGTAAAGGCCCAATTTCAGACTTTAAATACCAGTGTTTTGTCTCTCTCTAGCAAACAGCTTCAAGAGCGACTCCGCTCAGACAACCCCCGCTGGATTCAGCTCATGGTTCAAGCAGGTATCGAACCTCAGTAATTGAAGCGCTTTCACAACTTACGAAAATTACATTGAAATGCTGACCTACAAGACCGAAGAAGGCGTCGCCGAAATTCTGCTCAACAACCCGCCGGTGAATGGCATCACTTCAGCGATGTTAGACCGTCTGATGGCGCTACTTTCCCAAGCAGGCTCAGACCCCAAAGTACGCGCTATTGTGATTGGAAGCGCTATTCCGGGTCGGTTTTGCGGTGGGCTGGACCTTCACAAATTCAGAGAAAGCTCGCCCAGCGAAGCATATGAGGTCGTCAATAAACTCTACTACCAGCTGTATGAGGTCAACTCTAATTTACCCAAGCCTGTCATTGGTGCAATCACCGGCGCCGTTAGAGGTGGCGGCATGTCAATTGCAATTACCTGCGACATGCTGGTGGCAGCTGAGAATGCCACATTTGGTTACCCAGAATTAGAAATTGGCCTCTTGCCTTCAATCCACTTTCATCATTTACCCCGTCTTGTTGGCAAACAAAGGGCCTTTGATCTTTTGCTCTCAGGCCGCGCGTTCAATGCGCAAGAAGCGCTGTCCTTAGGCTTGATAAGCAGTTTGGTACCTGAAGATCAAGTCCACGACAAGGCCATTGAATTGGCAAAAATGTTTGCTGCGAAATCACCCGAATTGATGCGATTGGGTAAAGCTGGTTTCATTCGTGCTACAGACAATGGCTATAGACAAGGCGCGGCCAATGCGGTTGATTTGGTGTCCTCGGTTTTTGGCACAACCGATTGTGCTGAAGGGTTGCTTGCATTTGTTGAAAAGCGAAAACCTGTTTGGGGACAGCCCACTTAAGTTAGGACTGCGGCCAACCATCGGCCGCTAAATCAGTGTGTTCACCCAACTTAGGCGCACCTCGGTTGTCCATCACCCTAGAACGCGACATCCGAATAGGATTGGCAAGAGAGCGAACCTCAGAACCATCTTCGCGCTTTGTTGTTCGAACCATGCCTCGCGCCATAACCTGTGGATCTTTGAAGACTGCCGCCAAGTCATTGATGGGTGCGGCAGGCACACCCACTGCGTCCAATGCAGTCTGGCAATCAATCAGTGACATTCGCGCAAAGATTTGCCTGAGCAAGGGATCTAATTCGGACACATGCTGAAGTCTGGATGCGTTGCTTGCAAAGCGCGTATCAATTGCCAATTCTGGAACGCCCATCGCATCACAGAACCGCCTATATTGCGCGTCATTGCCGACTATCAACATGATGTCTCCGTCGCTGCATCGGAAAGTGTCACTTGGGTAAACCGTTGCTAAACGATTACCCTGCCTAACGGGCACTTTGCCGGTGGCCAAAAAGTTCAAGCCTATGTTGGTCAGGCTGGCCACTTGCACATCCAAAAGGGACATGTCAATCGCCTGCCCCAAACCGGAAGATTGCCTTTCTTGAAGCGCAGCAAGAATGGCCACTGATGCGTAAAGCGCAGTCATCTGATCGGCTACTGCGACGCCAGATTTGGTGGGCCCACCACCTCCAGAATCTGCCTCATCATCTGCTGCAGAACCCGTGATACTCATCAAGCCACCCATTGCTTGAACGATAGTGTCATACCCAGGTTTTTTTCGATACGGCCCTGTTTGGCCGAAACCTGTGATGGAGCAATAAATAAGACGCGGATTGTCCTTTGCCAAAGTCTCGTAATCGAGGCCATATCGGGCCAAAGTTCCCACCTTGTAGTTCTCGATCAAGACATCGGCATCCAATGCCAAACGAAGAACCAAATCACGTCCAGCATCTGTGCCAATGTCTGCTGTCAGCGATTTTTTGCCTCTGTTACAGGACCAGAAATAAGCTGAATTTTCGAGGGGTCCATCTTTATTGGGTGTCAGGAATGGCGGTGCCCATTCACGGGTGTCGTCACCCTTTCCAGGCCGTTCAATCTTGAGCACATCGGCACCTAAGTCTGCCAATATTTGCGCAGCCAGAGGGCCAGCCAATACGCGCGATAAGTCGATGACCTTGAGTCCATGGAGCGCAGGTAAATGAGTCATGCCGTGAAATCATCCAAGTTCAAGGGGCAAAATTGAGTCGTCTCCATCTCTAACTCCTGTTTGTGTGTCATGGCATTTCTACCGTGGCTGTAGCATTTGAAAAAACCACAGACTGTCGTTCGGGCACCGAGCAGCGAATCCTCAGGCTTTGTCGACCTGACTGCTGCGCTGGGTTCTGGCTGTCTTTCCAGATCTCTATCAGTAAGTTGTCGCCAGGCATTACTGGCGCAGTAAACTTTCCTGCGAGGGAATGCATGCGAGAAGCATCGCCACCTAGGCAAGCTTGCATGACTGCACGGCACACCACACCGTAGGTGCAAAGCCCATGAAGAATTGGTCGATCAAATCCTGCTTTTTGCGCTACCAACGGATCCGCATGCAAAGGGTTTAGATCTGCAAATAATCGGTAAAGCAAAGCTGCTTGAGGCAAGGTGGGTAAGGTCACAACCCAGTCAGCAGGCGCAGCCTCAGTCGTTTTGGCTTTGAAAGTTTCTAACCGTGATGCGGGCTCAACACCCGAGAAGCCACCATCGCCGCGGCACAAAGTGTGCTGAACAATTCGGGCTACCAGTTCGCCGTTGGTATCGTCCTTGATCACTCGCTCGGACACAATCATGGCGCCCTTGCCAGTGCCTCGATCTATCACATTGATCACGGACATTTCACCGCGTAACTGACCAGCAGGTGCCAAGGGTCTGAGAAATTCAATAGCGTGCTCAGCATGAACAATCATGGCCGTGTTGGCACCGACGCTTGGATCGGCTAACCAAAAACCAGGCGCACACATGACAGCGACCATCGAGGGCACAACACGCAGATTTTTTTCATACACAAACTGAATTTGTTCTGGATCGATTGGATTGGTGCCATAACCCAATGACAGTGCATACAGAATGCTGTCCTTTTCTGTGTAGGACTGTCTCAAAACTGGAAACGGTCTTGCCAATAAAGCTTGCGCGTTGATCATGCAAAAAATCTTCTAGGATTAAACAGGATCCCAGTCAAAGACATCCTGCGACCGATCCAACTGATAGAAGGAGGGTTTGAATGCAGGCATGACCCTGTTGGCAATGGACTCTGGCGTCCACCCTTGATCGGTGTGCATGGCTTGAATGGGTCGACTTTGACTCATCAAAAATATTTCATTGGCGCGTACTGCAAACAATTGACCGCTGACACCTGCACCTTGATCGCTGGCCAAATAAACAGCCAAAGGGGCAATTTTGGAAGATGCCATTTTTTGCAGACGTTCCACGCGCGCTTGTTGTTCTGGCGTCTCGGTTGGAATGGAGCTAATCATTCGGCTCCATGCAAACGGAGAAATACAGTTAGAACGCACATTGAACTTGGCCATGTCCATGGCAATGGATTTAGACAGTGCCGCAATACCCAACTTGGCTGCCGAATAATTGGCCTGGGCTAAATTGCCAATTAAGCCTGACGTCGAAACCATGTGCACATAAGATCCAGACTGCTGCGCTTTGAAAAATGTTGCAGCAGCGCGCGATACATAAAATGCACCATGCAGATGCACGTCAATCACTTGATGCCAATCATCTTTGGTCATGTTGAAGAAAAAGCGATCGCGCAAAATGCCAGCATTGTTGATGACGCAATCAATGCGACCGTAAGTGTCCACGGCAAGCTGCACCATACGGGCTGCAGCGTCCCAATCGGCGACACTCTCTCCATTGGCAATGGCTTCTCCACCTGCCGCTTTGATCTCATCGACCACACTTTGGGCGCGTTCACTGTCGCGACCTACACCATCCAAGGATGCACCTAAGTCATTGACCACGACCTTTGCGCCTTCCCTGCCAAGGGCCAGTGCAAATTCACGACCAATGCCCCCGCCTGCGCCTGTCACCAGGACCACTTTATCTTGAACAAAACCTGGCGTCATTTTTCTTCATCCTGCTTGGGTCGCATGTGTTCTGTGGCAACCTCTTCGATGCGATGCCAGACTTCCTGTGCCATGGGGTTGCGCGACTCTTCCAAAATGTGGCCTACCAAACCTACCGCACGTGCCATCACACCCAGACCTCGGCAAATCTTCCAATCAAACCCCATCTCGCAACACAAAGCACCAATGGCACCGGTGGCATTCATGGGCATTGATTTGCCAGAAACCAAGCTGGCTTGGGTGGCTACTGCCTCCATCAATTTGAGATAAGGACCGTCAAAACCGGTTTCAGCGGCAATCTGCTTCAATCGGGGTGTGCGTGGGTCAATAGGCTTGTGAAAGGGATGGCCAATGCCCGGCACAATAGCGCCTCGACTTTTGAAAGAATCGACCACCGTCACTGCCAATGCATTGAGATCTTGTTGCGGCTCTTTGGAGGGCATGACCTCGTACAAGAGCTTGGCGGCGCCTTCAATGCTTCCCACAAACACCGTACCCAAACCATTCAGGCCAGCGGCCACGGCGCCTTGCAAGGACTCTGGCGCACCCAAATATGTCATACGGGCCACCAATGCGCTGGGGGTAATACCGTGTTCAACCAAAGTAACGACCATGGCATTGAACATGCGAGATTCATGAGGGTTGGGGAATCGGCCTGTCAGCTCCAGGAATCCCATATCGCCTAAATTTAGATGACCTAAAATTTCATTGGGGAAATCCTTGCCAAACAGCGTAATACTAGAAGCATCGCTCCAACCAATGTCTGTTCGTATACTCTTGTGCTTGCGTGCCAATCTTGGCCTCCTGTCTTTTATTTGACTCATCCTATGTCGGTGAATGCCCAATAACAAGTCAAATAATCTGAGCAATTGTTAAAAGGAAATTCGAATGCGTGTGAATCTCAAGGTGTTATCGACCTTTCTGGCCGTGGCAGAAAACGAGAGCTTTCGCAAGGCCGCCGATCAAACCAACATCTCTTTGCCAGCGGTCAGCATGCAAATCAAACAGTTGGAAGAACGCTTGGGGGTGGCCTTGCTGCAGCGCACTACTCGGAAAGTGGTGCTAACCAATGAAGGCAAGAAGCTGATGATCAGCACTCGCAAAGCGATGGCTGAAATTGATGCTGCTCTCTTAAGCATTGAGCAAGCGGCCAATGCCCAGCAGGGCAATCTGGTTTTTGCCTGTGTGCCCACTGTGGCTAGCACTCGCCTGCCCACGCTGGTCACTGAGTTTGCAAGAACCTATCCAGGTATTTCTGTGGGCATCAGAGAAACAGCTCAACCTGAGTTGTTGGAAGCCATTCGAAAAAATGAGGTTGACTTTGGCATCGCCCCCATGCCAGAAAAAATAGGCGAGTTTCAATGCACGCCACTGTTTGAAGATCCTTATGTGGCTTTGCTGCCGCAGGACCATCCGCTGGCAGACAAAAAAGGCATCTCATTAAGAGAATTGACCAAGATATCGCCGTCCATTTTGATGCTTGGATCGTCTCAATTCCAACAACAATTGGACGATGTTCTGAAGAAAAACAAAATCAACAGCGAACGCAACTACGACTTCACACATGTCAGCACCATGGCGGCCATGGTGGAAGCAGGCCTTGGCGTTGGTATTCTGCCTAAAGTGGCGGTGCCCCGACAAACCAATCTTCGGACAGTCAATATTGTTCGGCCTGTCATGTCACGAAAGATCGCCATCATCACCATGCGGGGCCATTCACTTTCGACGGCATCTCAACGCTTTGTAGACATGTGCATCGAAGTTTTAACGGCCTGATTTATGTTCGCAAAAAGGCGGGGAGCTCGTCCAAGATGAGCGTCTTGGTTTCTAGATAAGGCAAGATACCCTCGACACCGCCTTCGCGGCCTAGGCCCGATTGCTTGAAGCCACCAAAGGCTATGCTGAAATCACTTCGAAAAGCGTTTTGTCCTACAGTACCCGTGCGAAGCTGACGGCCAATGGCATAGGCACGCTCTGCATCATGGGTGAACACCGAGGCATTCAGTCCATAGATTGAATCGTTTGCAGTCACGACTGCGGCTTGCTCATCCTCCACGGGGATCACAGACAACACAGGTCCAAAAATCTCTTCCCGCGCAATGACTGAATTGTTGGAAATATTGCCGAATACAGTGGGCTCGACAAAATGACCGCGTGGGGTGTGAGAAGGTCGTTTGCCGCCAGTCACTAGCGTCCCACCGCCATCGCACCCTTTTGCAATGAAGCCCTCTACCCGCTCACGGTGTTTGGCTGTAGCCAAAGGTCCCATGCCAGTCTGGGCATCAAAAGGATCGCCCACTTTGATTTGACCAAAGTGATGTGCAAGGGCTTCAAGCAATTGAGACTGCCGATGTTTGGAGACAATGATACGGGTCAACGAAGAACAGGCTTGACCCGTGAGGTAAGTTGCGCTTTTGGACAGTGACTGCGCCACCAAATCAAGATCATAGTCATCCAGCACAATACCCGCAGATTTTCCACCTAATTCTAAAGTGACCCGCGCAATTCGTTCGCCGCAGATGGCGGCAATTCGCTTACCGGCCAGCGTTGAGCCCGTGAAGGAAACTTTATCGACCCCTGGATGGCGCACCAAGTATTCAGACACTTGCCGGTCTGCCGTTAGCACATTGAAAACACCTGGCGGCACTCCAGCTGCTTCACAAATTTCAGCCATCAAATAGGGTGAACTGGGTGCCTCTGGTGATGCTTTCAAAACGACAGCACAGCCCGCCATCAGTGCAGGCGCCACTTTGAAAGTCATCAAGCGCAGGGGGCCATTCCAAGGAATAATACATGCCGCCACCCCAACAGGCTCACGAACCAATAAACCAAAATTGCCCCCGCCTTTAGGGTGATGTTGCTCTATGAATGGAAACGTCTCTGCCAAATTGGCGTAATAGCGATAAGCCTCACCCAGTGTCATGGCCGTCACACGGGCAGCGCTGTTCACTACCCCAGATTCAGTGGTCCAGACCCGAGCTAAATCAACACTGCGCCTGTCCAACTCATCCGCGATAGCACGCATATAAACAGCCCGCTCTGCAGGCTTCATGCGGGGCCATGGGCCTTCGTCAAACGCTTTTCTAGCAGCAGTCACAGCGCGATCGATGTCGGCCTCTTCTGCTTCGGGCACACTCAAAAATGGATCTTCAGTGGCCGAATCAATGACCTGAATTCTTCGCGAACCCGCGGGCGCAATCCATTGACCCCCAATGAAGAGCTTGTCTGGGTGTGCAAGTTGAAAGGGGCTCAATTCAGTGCGCATGTCAATTCAATCAATTAAAAATTTTTGCAAAACAGTTTAAGGCTTAAGACCGAGTTCTTGTACCAAAGCTGCTGTGACTGGGCTCTCAAGTTGAACTGATTTTGCTAGTTCAATACCATCACGCCAATTTGTTTGAACACCTAAACTCAATAATTTTTCTTTGACTGCATCGGAAGTGACTGACGCTTGAACATCTGATTGAATCTTTTTAAGTAATACAGGCGACATGCCACGCGGCGCAAGCATGATGTGCGAAAGGTTGACTCGCTGATCCTTCATTCCAAGTTCTAACAAGGTTGGCACATTGGGCAAGGTGCTCAAGCGGCTGGGGGTGGTCACAGCCAAGGCTTTGAATTTACCATTTTGAATGAAAGGCAAATTGTTGGGTACGGCATCTATGGCCACTTGAATTTCACCACCCATCAGTGCCTTGGTGGTGTCTGGGCCGCTTTTGTAAGGTACCCAAGTGAATTTGATTTTGGCTTGCCGTGCAAATTGCTCTAGCAACAATTGCGTGACTGTGGCAGGGCCTCCCGCATTCAAATCAGTGGGACGCGCTTTGGCCATTTCAATGAGATCATTCAAGTTTTTGGCAGGCGATGTGTCGCTTACCAATACCAACATAGGTACT
>CALPYQ020000001.1 GCA_943327965.2 Singulisphaera sp. GP187 | reverse complement strand
CTTGAAAAATGGTTGGCTTTGCGCAGTCAAGCCATGGGCATGATGACGCAATCCGTGCCTGGCTTGTCTGATGCAGCGCTGGCGCTGTTTCCTGGCAAACACGGTACCCGCCTCACATCGCAGTCGGTCTGGCAACGCTTGAAGCGGCGCAGTTTGCTGGCCGGGTTGGCCACGCCCGTTCACCCGCACATGCTGAGGCATTCATTTGCCAGCCATGTGTTGCAATCCAGCAGCGATTTGCGGGCAGTTCAAGAATTGTTGGGCCATGCCAATATCAGCACCACGCAGGTCTACACGCGTTTGGATTTTCAGCATCTGGCCAAAGCTTACGATGCTGCGCATCCAAGGGCGAAGCGAGGCGCGGGCAGTGCTGGCAGGGCCGCAGGGCCAGTTGTGTCTGGCAAAGCAGAGAAAAAATAATCGCCCGAGGCGGAAGCTAATTTATACCTGCCAGAGTGGGACAATGGCGAGATGAAAACGATTCGACTTAAAGCCGGCAAAGAACGATCTTTGCAACGCCAACACCCTTGGATTTTTGAATCGGCCATTGCCAAAGGCAGTGCCGATGCCGGCGAAACCGTTCGTGTGGAGTCACACGAGGGTATCTTTTTGGCATGGGCAGCGTTCAGTCCCACGTCGCGCATTCGCGCAAGGGTTTGGAGCTTTGACGAGGCTCAGCGCATCGACAACGCATTCATTCAAGATCTCATTCAAAAATCTGTCAATGCGCGCAGTTTGTTTGAGATTCAAAGCAACGGCATGCGACTGGTGCATGGCGAGTCTGATGGCCTGCCAGGCTTGGTGGTCGACCGCTATGCCGACACATTGGTGGCGCAGTTCACATCTTGCGGCACAGAACGCTTCAAGCAAGTCATGGCCGATGCGCTGTTACAGGCCACAGGTTTGACCAAGCTCTATGAAAGGTCAGATGCCAATGTGCGCTCGCTTGAGGGCTTGCCAGAGGTGACGGGTTGGTTGCGAGGCGAAGGGCCTACAGAGCTCACATTGCAAGAGCATGGCTGGCAATTGTCTTTGAACATAGCGGAGGGGCATAAGACAGGCTTCTACTTGGACCAGCGCGACAGTCGTTATCGCTTTTTTCAACATACACAATTTCGCAAATTCCAAAGTGTCCTCAATTGCTACTGCTACACCGGTGGTTTCAGTGTGGCGGCGTTGGCAGGGGGCGCTGGGCATGTCACATCCATTGACTCTTCAGGCCCTGCCTTGGAGAAGGCCAAAGCCAATGTGTTGCTCAATGGGTTTGACGTGTCGCGTGCCACTTTCATGGATGCCGATGTCAATGCTTCTTTGCGTTCGTTCATTGAGCAAGGCGTTCAGTTTGATGCCATTGTGCTAGACCCGCCCAAGTTTGCGCCCACTGCCGCGCACGCCGATCGGGCTGCGCGGGCTTACAAAGACATCAACCGTTTGGCTTTCAAGCTGTTAGCGCCTGGGGGTGAGTTGTTCACGTACTCGTGCTCTGGCGGCATCAGTGCCGATTTGTTTCACAAAATTGTGGCGTCTGCTGGCACCGATGCGGGCGTGGAGGGTTACATCAGCGAGCGCTTGCAGGGCGCGCCTGATCACCCAATGACCATTCATTTTCCTGAAGGGGAGTACCTCAAGGGTTTGGTGGTTGTTAAGAAACTTTGAGGTTTTATTTTCTTTCGCACTCAGGCTAAGGTTGGCATGGGCGGGCGCCTCATACTGGGGTACCAGAAATCGTTGCCCACCCATGCCAACCTTAGCCTGTTGGGTTTTTTCTGGGTGGGTACACTTTCCACCTCGATTGACAACTACGTTCTCTCTTTTGGAGTATTTTCATGGCATTGATTCCTGCAACCATCCTGACTGGCTTTTTGGGCTCGGGAAAAACGACGCTGCTGAAGCGTGTGCTAACTGAGGCGCATGGTCAGAAAATTGCCATCATTGAGAATGAATTTGGTGAAGAGAATATCGACAACGATATTTTGGTATCTGACACCCAAGAACAAATCATTCAGATGAGCAACGGCTGCATTTGTTGCACCATTCGCGAAGACTTGCGCACCACCCTTCAAACGCTGGCCGCACAAAAGCGCAAAGGCGAATTGGACTTTGACCGGGTGGTCATTGAAACCACCGGCTTGGCCGATCCTGGCCCCGTGGCGCAAACATTTTTCATGGACGATGAAATTGCAGAAAGCTTTTTGCTCGACTCGATCCTGACTTTGGTCGATGCCAAGCACGCCGCCCAACAGCTAAACGATCGTCAAGAGGCGCGTCGCCAAGTGGGTTTTGCGGACCAAATTTTCATCAGCAAGGCCGATTTGGTCGATCCGGCCGACTTAGAGGCCTTGAAGCACCGTTTGGCCCACATGAACCCCCGCGCACCTCAAAAGGTGGTGCATTTTGGGGAGGTGTCTTTGGCGGAAGTGTTCGATTTGCGAGGTTTTAACCTGAACGCCAAACTCGACATTGACCCCGACTTCTTGAAAGAAGACGAACCCCATGTGCATGACGAGCACTGCGGGCACGATCATGATCACGGGCATGACCACAGCCATGATCATCACGACCATGAACACGGTGAGCATTGCAATCACCCTTCTCACAAAGACGAAGGCCATGGTCATCACCATCATTTTGATGACGATGTGAAGAGTTTTGTCTTTAGATCGGACAGAGCCTTCGATCCCGCCAAGTTAGAAGACTTTTTGGGCGCTATCGTGAATGTCTATGGCCCGCGCATGCTCAGATACAAAGGTGTCTTGAACATGCAAGGAACTGAAAGAAAAGTCATTTTCCAAGGTGTTCACCAGCTCATGGGCAGTGATTTAGGCCCTGTTTGGGCCGAAAACGAGCCCAAAGTCAGCAAAATGGTCTTTATTGGCATTGACCTGCCCAAAGACATTTTGTTGCAAGGTTTAGAACAAAGTTTGGTTTAGTTTTTCTGAAAGCGTTTTAAGTCCTTACAGTCGCTACAATCTGCGCCCTGACGGGGTCCCTTAATTGGGGCCTCCACATGCCCAGAAGGTCGAGAATCATGGGTTTTGACGCAAATGAGCCAATGACCCCAACTCATTTGCCAATGGCTGGTGCCTTTAGGGGCGCGTAAGCCGCCACGGCTAGGAGACAGGACGTGAAAAAGCCCCTTAAAACGAGCTCAAAAACTGCAGTGAAAAAGAACAGCGCAGCAAGCAATTCAAAGGCAAAGGTGACTGCGCCCGCCAAGAAGGCTTCTAAGCCTGCGCCTGCCAAAGCTGCTCCTCCCAAAGCCGTGACCAAGGGCAAACCTGTTGTCAACAAGGCGGCGGCCAAAGCCACCCCCAAAACACCAGCGAAGCCTGCGCCGAAAGCGGTCAGCAAGCCGGCAACTAAACCTGCAACCAAACCTGCAACTAAGTCAGCTGCAAAACCAGCTACAAAAGCGATCCCCAAAGGGCCAACAAAACCTGTGACAAAAACTAGCCCGAAGACTGTTGCCAAACCGGCTCCAAAACCAGCCACAAAACCAGCCACAAAACCAGTGGCCAAGGCAACCGTGAAGCCCACTGCCAAAACAGTCAAAGCCCCTGCTAAGGTGGTCGCCAAAGCGCAACCAGTCGCCAAGGCGGCGCCCAAAGCCGCTGCTAAGCCTGTGCCAACGCCTAAACCCGTAGCCAAGCCAGCAGTCAAGCCTGAACCTAAGACTGAAGTTAAACCTGCCAAAGCGGCGACCAAACCTGCGGCCAAACAGCCTAGCCCGCCAGTGCAAGCGCAAGCCCCGGCCAAACCCGTCAAAGAAGATAAAAATAAATCAAAAGCACCTGTCCCAGAACCGGTTGTAGACGCGCCCGTTGTGGCGGCCGATGTCCCAGCCCGTGCTGTTCGCCCTTCTGCGCGCCTTGCCCAAATTACTGTGCCATCGATGGCTCAATCGGTGGCATCAACGGCTGCTAAAGCCAGCTATTTGCAAAACATGCCCACCCAAGTTCTGACCCCACCCCCAGTCGTTGCTGTTAAAAAAGACCCTAAATTGGCCAAGAACTGGAAAACCAAAAAACCCGATCAACTGACCGATGCTGAAGTCATGGCCATGTCTGACAACGAGTACATGAACGATGCACAAATGGCATTTTTCAGGCTCAAATTGGTACAACTCAAGCAAGGTATCTTGGCAAATGCAGGCGAAACCACTGAGCATTTGCGTGAGGACACCGTGGTAGTGCCCGACCCCGCAGACCGCGCCACCATTGAAGAAGAGCACGCTTTGGAGCTGCGCACTCGTGACCGTGAACGCAAGTTGTTGAAGAAAATTGAGCAGTCCATCCAGCGTATTGACGCGGGTGACTATGGTTATTGCGATGAAACAGGCGAACCCATCGGTGTGGGTCGTTTGTTGGCGCGCCCCACCGCCAATTTGTCTCTGGAAGCCCAGCAAAGACGCGAACTGAAGCAAAAAATGTTTGGTGATTAATTGCGCAGTTTGCAAGTTCTACAAAAGGCTCCATCAGGAGCCTTTTTTCTTGCGAACGATTGAAGTCAAGAAATCAGAAAAAAATGTTAAATTTTTTTAATCCATGAAATGTCTCAGAAGTTACTTGCAGACAAACTTCTAAGTGCCTAATTTTCAAGGATTTTTTCTCTCAATTTCTCATGCAGACAGTGTCCTAAGCCCTTGATTTCATTGAAAAAAACTAGAAAAACCCCTTGCGGGCTAGTGAAATCCTGATACAGTGCAAAAAAGTGCAATTAAGTGGGAAAAATTCCCGCTTTGCAGTTTTATTCATCAGGAATTGAGAATCAAGTGTTTCAAGGTGCATCTTCGTTGAGTTTGGACGCCAAAGGCCGCCTGTCGGTGCCTACGCGTCATCGCGAGGTTTTGAGCGCCACAGCGGGTGGTCAGTTGACCATCACGAAGCACCCCCATGGCTGTTTGATGGTGTTCCCGCGTACAGAGTGGGAACGGTTCCGCGAGCGCATTGCGCAACTGCCGATGGAAGCGCAGTGGTGGAAGCGAATCTTTTTGGGCAATGCCATGGACGTCGACATGGACAGCACCGGCCGTGTGTTGATTTCGCCCGAGTTGCGGGCTGCCGCAGGCATTGCCAAAGACACCATCTTGCTGGGTATGGGCAATCACTTTGAGTTGTGGGACAAAACGGCCTACGACACCCAAGAAGCGAAAGCCATGCAGGGCGACATGCCCGATGTCTTTAAGGACTTTTCGTTCTGAGGCTTGCGTGACAACTACTTGGCAACACACCACCGTCTTGCTCACTGAAGCGGTTGACGCATTGTTAGGCGATGCAGGCGAAGACGCCGACACTCAAACACCTATGACCTATGTGGACGCAACTTTTGGTCGCGGCGGTCACTCACGCTTAATTTTGTCGCGCATGCCAAAGGTGGCAAAGCTCATTGCCTTTGATAAAGATGTGGAAGCCATTGCAGAGGCTTCGGCCATTGAAGATGCGCGTTTTTCAATTAGGCACGAAGGGTTTCGGCATCTGGGTGAATTACCCGAAGGCAGCATCACAGGTGTGTTGATGGACCTGGGAATCAGCTCCCCTCAAATTGACAACCCCGACAGGGGTTTTTCTTTTCGTTTCGATGGCCCCTTAGACATGCGCATGGACACCACGCGCGGTCAGAGTGTGGCCGAGTGGCTGGCCACTGCCAGCGTGGATCAGATCACGGAGGTTGTGCGTGACTATGGCGAAGAACGGTTTGCTTTTCCGATTGCAAAGGCGATTGTGGCTCGCAGACAAGAGCGGGGCCCAATTTCATCCACCGCCGATTTGGCCGGGATCGTGGCTAACACGGTCAAAACCCGCGAGCCGGGCAAGGACCCTGCAACGCGGACATTTCAGGCTCTTCGGATTTTCATCAACGCCGAGCTTGAGGAGCTTGAACAAGCGTTAGAAGCCAGCTTGCAAGTGCTGCAGCCAGGCGGTCGTTTGGTGGTCATCAGTTTCCATTCTTTAGAAGATCGCATCGTGAAGCAATTCATTGCGAAGCATTCCAAAGAAGTTTATGACCGCCGAGCACCGTTTGCAGTGCCTCAGCCCATGAAGTTGAAATCGTTGGAGCGCATTCGTCCCAGTGACGCTGAAGTAGCGGCCAATCCCCGTGCACGCAGTGCCATCATGCGAGTGGCTGAAAGAACGGCGGTGCTTGCATGACACGCCTGAACCTGATGTTGGTGATTGCCATTATTCTTTCGGCCTTGTTTTTGGTGCACAGCCACTATGAAGCACGTCGCGCCTTCATGGCACTCGAAGCTGCCACCAAAGAAGCAACTCGGCTAGAACTTGAACATGAGCGCTTGCAAGTTGAGCGACGTTCTCAAGCATCGCCTTTGCGTATTGAACAAATTGCCAAACAACAACTGCAAATGCGCTTGGTCACACCAGGCATTACGCAGTATGTGAAGCAGCCCAACGAAACGCCAGCAAAGCCTGCCGAGGTGAAGCCATGAGCCGCAGTGTTCAGCTTTCATCCAGTCCTTTGCTTGCCAGCAAAACGCCCGTTTGGCGGAGCAAACTCATTGTGGCTGCCATGGCGCTGGCCTTTGTGGGCTTGGCAGGTCGTGCTGCCTATGTACAAGTTTTTGAGAATGCTTTTTACAAGCGTCAGGGCGAAGTTCGCTTTGCACGAACGCTGACATTGCCAGCCAATCGCGGTCGAGTTTTAGATCGCAATGGTTTGATATTGGCTTCCAGCGTGCCCGCCCCAAGTGTCTGGGCCAATCCAGAAGAAATTGATCGTTCACCTGAAGGCTTGAAGCAACTCAGCAAGTGGTTGGAAATGACGCCAGCTGAATTGGCCAAAAAATTAGAAAACGAAGACAAGACATTTGTTTGGTTGCGTCGTCAAATGGACGAGCATGTGGTCAAGGAAATCTTGGCACTGAATATCAAGGGCATTTACACCATCAAAGAGTACAAGCGTTTGTACCCTGAAGGTGAGTCTGCGGCGCACATTGTGGGCTTCACCAATGTTGAAGACAAAGGCCAAGAGGGTGTTGAGCTCATTTTCCAAAATCAATTGGCAGGTAAGCCCGGTGCGCGTCGTGTCATCAAAGACCGTTTGGGCCGTGTTGTGGAAGACGTTGGACAAATGACGCCGCCTGTTGATGGCGAAGATTTGCAACTCAGCATTGACAGCAAAGTTCAATTTTTCGCCTATCAAAAACTGCGTGAAGCCGTTTTGGAAAACAAAGCAAAAGCGGGCAGTGTGGTGGTGCTCGATGCCCAGTCCGGTGAAATATTGGCACTCGCCAACTATCCAAGCTACTCCCCAGAGAAGCGCGTCAATTTGAGTGGCGAGCAACTGCGCAACCGTGCCTTGACTGACACCTTTGAGCCAGGCTCAACCATGAAACCCTTCACCATTGCATTGGCTTTGGAAAAGGGTTTGATCAAACCCGAAACAATCATCCAAACGGCGCCAGGACATATCAATATCACGGGCTCAACCATTACGGATGCGCACCCCCACGGCGCAATGACCGTCAATGAAGTCATCCAAAAATCGAGCAACGTCGGAACCGTGAAGATTGCCATGCAAATGCAGCCCCGTGAAATGTGGGAAATATTTACGGCAGTGGGCTTGGGCCAAAAACCCCAATTGCCTTTCCCTGGCGTTGTCAGTGGCAAGCTAAGAGCCGCCAAAACTTGGCGACCCATTGAGCAGGCCACCATGAGTTATGGCTATGGTGTTTCAACCAGCCTTTTTCAAATGGCCCGGGCTTACACCATTTTTGCAAGTGATGGACAAGTCTTACCGGCAACGCTCATTAAAAATGGCCAAACGCCTGTGGGTGTTCCTGTCATCAGTCCAAAGCACGCAGAAGACATGCGCCACATGTTGAACATGGCAGCAGGGCCTGGCGGTACAGCGCAAAAAGCACAAACCATCGGTTATTCAGTGGGCGGCAAAACCGGCACTGCGCACAAGCAAGAAGGCAAGGGCTACGCCAACAAAAAATACCGCGGATTTTTTGTCGGCATGGCACCCATCGAAAAACCACGCATCGTGGTGGCGGTCATGATTGACGAGCCGACCAACGGCCGTTACTACGGCGGCGATGTGGCGGCACCTGTCTTCAGCCAAACCGTTCAACAAAGTTTGCGCTTGTTAGGTGTTCAGCCAGACATGAATGTGAAGCCGCAAATTGTGGCCAATGGTGTGGAGGAGTCGTTCTGATGCAAACACTGCACAGTCCTACTCAAGCGGCAGCCTGGCTGCGCCAGCATGTGTCCGGCAATTTGTGCACGGACAGCCGCGCCGTTCGCCAAGGTGATGGCTTTATTGCATGGCCAGGTGCTGCCACCGATGGCCGCGCCTATGTAAACGCAGCACTGTCACAAGGTGCCGCAGTATGTTTGGTCGAAGCACAGGGTTGTGACCAATGGTCAGACCAGTGGTCAGCCAAAGGTGACAGCGAACAAGTGGCAGCCTACGTCGGATTAAAGGCAGACACCGGCTGGATTGCCGATGCCTACTACGAGCAGCCAAGCCAAGCCTTGAAAGTTTTGGCAGTCACCGGCACCAATGGCAAAACTTCCACCACTTGGTGGTTGGCGCAAGCGCTCAATGCAGTGGGTTCTCTTGAAAATGCCGCAGCCCGATGCGCTGTGGTGGGCACATTGGGGGTGGGTGAGCCGCCCAAGTTGTTGGTCACCGGTATGACAACACCCGATCCTGTTTTGATGCAAGCCCAATTTGAAAAATTTGTGCGTGAAGGTGTGACGCACTGTGCAGTTGAAGCCAGCTCGATTGGCATTGCCGAACAGCGCATGGCAGGGACGCGCATTGAACTGGCCTTGTTCACCAATTTCACGCAAGACCATTTGGACTATCACGGTTCAATGGCGGCATATTGGCAGGCCAAAGAAGCTTTGTTTGCATGGCCTGACTTGCAAGCGGCGGTCATCAATGTGGACGATGAAAAAGGTGCACAGTTGGCCAAGCATTTAGAAAATAAATTGTTGAATGCCAATAAAGAATTGGACATTTGGACCTGCTCGAGCCAAAACAAAGCGGCACGATTGCAGGCCAAAGGCTTGAAGCGCAACCTGGCTGGTTTGTTCTTTGAAGTGGTAGAAGGCCAGCAAGTGTTGCCTTTACAGACGGCTTTGATGGGCGACTACAACGTCGACAACTTGCTCGGTGTGATTGCATCCTTGCGCGCTTTGGGTGTGAGCTTTTCGGAAGCAGTCAAAGTCTGTGCGCAGCTTAAAGCCGTTCCCGGACGGATGGAAAAAGTATCGGTTCAAAGTAAGGCTCAACTGCCGCTGACTTTGGTCGATTACGCACACACGCCCGATGCCGTTACGCAAACTTTGTTGGCGCTGAAGCCGTTTTCTCAGTCATTGGGCGCCAAATTGTGGTGCGTTTTGGGCTGCGGTGGCGATCGGGATGCCAGCAAGCGACCCCTCATGGCCGCTGCGGCAGAAGCTGTTGCCGATCATGTGGTGCTCACCAGCGACAACCCAAGAAGCGAGCCAGCGCAAAACATTGTGGCCGACATGCTCAAGGGTTTAAAGGCACCGCATGCTGCACACCAAGAACTTGATCGCGCCAAAGCCATTGAGTATGTGGTGACCAACGCTGGCCCTGGCGATGTCATTTTGATTGCCGGTAAGGGGCATGAAGAGACTCAAGAAATTGCGGGTGTGAAGTATCCGTTTGATGACCGTGTTCATGCGCAACAAGCATTGCGCCATCGTGCTGAAAGCATTTTGAAATCGGGGCTCGTCTCATGAACATGACACTGACCCAACTTCAATCGTGGCTGCCACTGGCCGTGCCAGTGTTCGGTCATGCGCCAAGCCATGCTGCCCAAGAAATTCAAATCAAGGCTGTTCGCACAGACAGTCGGAGTGTGGTTGCAGGCGATTTGTTTGTGGCCCTGAAAGGCGAAAAATTTGATGGCACCGCATTTTTGAAACAGGCTCAGACACAAGGTGCGGTGGCGGTGGTGTTTGAGGCTGACAACCCAAGTCAAGGCGAACACCTCAAGTATTTAGAAGGTGTGACCGTGCCTGCCCTGTGCGTGCCCAATGCGCGTGAAGCCCTGGGTGAGTTGGCAACACAATGGCGTCGTCAATTTGCTTTGAGTTTGATTGGTGTCACAGGTAGCAACGGTAAGACCACTGTGACTCAAATGATTGCCTCTATTTTGCGGGCAGACTCAAGTCAGGCTTCCTTGTCGACCCAAGGCAACTTGAACAACGAAATAGGCGTGCCCCTCACACTGTTCAATTTGCGTGCCGATCATCGGCGTGCAGTGGTTGAGTTGGGCATGAACCATCCTGGCGAAATTGAAGTGTTGGCTCGTTTTGCGCAACCTACCGTTGGGTTGGTCAACAATGCGCAGCGCGAGCACCAAGAGTTCATGGCCACGGTGGAGGCTGTAGCCCTAGAAAATGGCCAAGTCATTTGTGCGTTGCCCACCGATGGCGTTGCAGTCTATCCAGCGCAAGATGACTATGCGCCACTGTGGCAGAGGCTTGCAGGTTCACGCAAGTCCATCACCTTTGGTTTTCAAGAAGGCGATGTTCAAGCCCATGAAATTGCATGGACGGCTGGTGCTTGGCAATTCAACTTATGGACTGCCGAAGAAAGCCTGCCATGCCGCTTGTCCATTGCTGGCCGTCACAATGTGTTGAATGCTTTGGCTGCAACAGCATGTACCTTGGCTGCGGGCATGACGCTGTCGCAAATTGTCAAAGGGCTTCAGAGTTTTGAACCTGTCAAAGGTCGTTCCAAATCGTGGGAGTGGCAAATTGATGGCCATCCCTTCACCTTGGTTGATGACACCTACAACGCCAATCCAGATTCAGTGCGTGCAGCCATTGATGTGTTGGCTGAATTACCAGCCCCTCGTCTCTTGGTCTTGGGCGACATGGGTGAAGTGGGTCAAAAAGGCCCAGAGTTTCATGCAGAAGTTGGCGCCTACGCCAAATCGCGTGGCATTGAGACGTTGTTGACCTTGGGTGATTTGTGCCAACACAGCAGTTTGGCTTTTGAAGGTGCAAAGCACTTTAGTGACATGGAATCTTTGCAGCAATATGTGCTGACGCACATTGCTGCGCAAAAGAGTTTGGTGATCAAAGGATCACGCTTTATGAAGATGGAACGATTGGTTGAAGCATTGCGTGAACGCACTGAGTCTGCTCAAGTAAAAGAAAGAGAGTCAGTGCATGCTGCTTAATTTGGCTCAGTGGTTACAAACTTTGTCACCCGATTGGGGATTCTTGCGGATCTTTCAATACATCACGTTTCGCGCTGTGATGGCCGCCATGACGTCCTTGCTGATTGGATTGATTGCAGGCCCTGCCGTCATTCGGCATTTAACGTCTTTGAAAATTGGTCAACCCGTTCGTGGCTATGGCATGGAAACGCATTTGGCCAAAAGTGGTACGCCCACCATGGGGGGCGTTTTGATTTTGTTGTCCATTGCCATCAGCACCTTGTTGTGGTTTGACTTGTCCAACCGTTTTGTTTGGATCGTGCTCATTGTCACCTTAGGATTTGGTGCCATCGGTTGGGTAGACGACTGGCGCAAGGTGGTCAACAAAGATCCTGAAGGCATGCGATCACGCGAAAAATACTTCTGGCAATCGGTGATTGGATTGTTAGCCGCCTTCTATTTGGTCTTCAGTATTTCGGAAAGTTCAAACCTGCGTGTTTTGGATTTGTTCACCACGTGGGTGATGTCGGGTTTTGATGTCAACTTACCGCCCAAAGCCGGTTTGCTGGTGCCATTCTTCAAAGAAGTGAGCTATCCCTTGGGCGTGTTTGGATTCATGTTCTTAACCTACTTGGTCATTGTGGGTTCCAGCAACGCTGTCAATTTGACGGACGGCTTAGACGGTTTGGCCATCATGCCTGTGGTCATGGTGGGTTCGGCGCTCGGTTTGTTTGCCTATGTCACAGGCAGTTCTGTGTATGCCAAATATTTGTTCTTGCCGTACATCCCTGGTGCTGGTGAATTGTTGATTTTCTGTTCAGCCATGGCAGGTGCAGGCTTGGCATTTTTGTGGTTCAACACGCATCCCGCCCAAGTGTTTATGGGCGATGTGGGTGCGTTGGCATTGGGCGCAGCATTGGGCACCATCGCTGTCATTGTTCGGCAGGAAATTGTGTTGGCCATCATGGGCGGTATTTTTGTGGTCGAAGCTTTGTCGGTCATGTTGCAAGTGTCTTATTTCAAATACACCAAGAAAAAATATGGAGAGGGCCGACGCATATTGAAGATGGCGCCCTTGCACCATCACTTTGAAAAGAGTGGTTGGAAAGAAACCCAAGTGGTTGTGCGTTTTTGGATCATCACCATGCTGCTTTGCTTGGTGGGTCTGTCGACTTTGAAGCTCAGATAAACATGAACTACCTTCAAGGCCAACACATCTTAATTTTGGGGCTGGGCAGCTCAGGCCTTGCCATGGCCCGTTGGTGTGCGTTCATGGGGGCCGAAGTGACGGTGGCCGATACCCGAGATGCGCCGCCCAACTTGGCGCTTCTTCAAAGTGAATTGCCTGATCTGAAATTTGTCGGTGGCCAACTTAGCGCTCAATTAATTGAGGGCACATCCGTGCGTGCTGTGTTTGCAAGTCCTGGTTTGGCACCCACTGAAACAGCGCCTGTTTTGGATGCAGCCAAATCTTTAGGACTTTGGGTAGGCGGAGAACTCAGCTTGTTTGTGCAAGGTTTGGAAAAGCTCAAGCTCACACGCGACTATTCGCCCAAAGTCTTGGCCATTACGGGCACCAATGGCAAAACCACAGTCACTTCGCTCACGGGTCAGCTTGTTGAACGAGCCGGCAAGTCGGTCAAAGTGGCGGGCAACATTGGCCCCACTTTGTTAGACACATTGCGTGAATGTATTGAGACAGAATTGCCAGAAGTTTGGGTGCTGGAACTTTCAAGTTTTCAGCTAGACAATGCGGGACCCTTTGAGCCCAGTGCCGCCACGGTGTTGAACATCACGCAAGATCATTTGGATTGGCACGGCAGCATGGACGCCTATGCGGCTGCCAAGCAAAAAATCTTTGGTGCGACATCGTTGATGGTGCTCAATCGCGAAGACACCAAAGTGATGGCCATGCTGCCAGAACCCATTCGCGCCAAACTGCAAAAGCCCATTGAGCGTGAACACCTGACCTTCGGTGCGGACATGCCTCAGCGTCCAGGCGACTTTGGCTTAGAGACTGTCAACGGTATGACTTGGTTGGTACGCGCTTTGGAGTCAGACGAAACACGTCGTTTGCGCAAAGGTGAAGTTGAAGAGATTCACATTCAAAGACTGATGCCTGCAGATGCATTGCGCATTCGGGGTCGCCACAATGCCGTGAATGCGTTGGCTGCCTTGGCGTTGGCCAGCAGCACCGGTTGTAGTTTGGCTTCGATGTTGTTTGGGCTGCGTGAATACCAAGGCGAGCCACATCGCGTTCAGTCTGTGGCCATTGTGAACGACATTGAATATTTCGACGACAGCAAAGGCACCAACGTGGGCGCTACCGTGGCAGCGCTCAATGGCTTGGGCGCAGAACGCAAAGTTGTTGTGATTTTGGGCGGCGAAGGCAAAGGCCAAGACTTCTCACCCTTGGCTGAACCTGTTGCAAGGGTTGCACGTGCAGTTGTTTTGATAGGCCGCGATGCAGCCCTCATTCGTGAGCAAATTCAATTGGCGGGTGTTCCTTTGTTAGACGCCAGCACATTGCCCGAAGCTGTGAAAGCAGCCAAAGAAGTAGCACAAAAAGGCGATGCTGTTTTACTCTCACCTGCATGTGCAAGTTTTGACATGTTCAAAGACTATGGTCACCGTGCTGAGGTCTTCTGCCAGTCTGTGGCAGAAATTGCAGACGAAGCTGGACAGTCGATGGAGGGGGCGCTGTGAGTTCAATGGGTTCACGCATCACCGATTGGGCTGCTGGTTTGTTCAGCCGCGTAGGTGGTGGTTCCTTGCAAGCGTCTGGCGAAATGGGGCTGCCTGTCAATTTGGGCAGCTACGACTATGCCAAAAATTCAGGGGCACAAGGCAAGATTCAAAACATCGATCAAACCTTGCTGTGGGTGGTGGTGGCCTTGTTGATGTGGGGCATGGTCATGGTTTACTCAGCCAGCATTGCCATGCCCGACAACCCCAAATTTGCGCGCTATTCGCAAACTCACTTCTTAATGCGACACGTGATTTCTATCGCGATTGGCTTTGGTGTTGCCTTGTTGGCATTCCAAGTACCGCTAGAAACTTGGGAAAAAAATGCGCGACCCTTGTTCATCGTTGCCTTGATTTTATTGGCGGCGGTGTTACTCCCCTTCATTGGCAAAGGTGTGAATGGCGCTAGACGTTGGATTTCTCTGGGCATCATCAATTTCCAGCCCTCTGAATTTGCCAAGCTGGCGGTGATCATTTATGCCTCGGATTACATGGTCCGAAAAATGGAAGTCAAGGAACGTTTCTTCCGAGCGGTTTTGCCGATGGGTGCTGCAGTTGGTTTGGCAGGTATTTTCTTGTTGGCCGAACCCGACATGGGGGCTTTCTTGGTGATTGCCATCATTGCGATGGGTATTTTGTTCTTGGGTGGCGTGAACGCACGCATGTTCTTCCTGATCTTGGCCATCTTGGTGATTGCATTCGCCATGATCATTGCCGCCTCACCCTGGCGCCGTGAGCGAATTTTTGCTTACCTCGATCCATGGGACCCGACGCATACCTTGGGCAAAGGTTATCAACTGTCGCACTCTTTGATTGCCATTGGTCGAGGTGAAATTTTTGGCGTTGGTTTGGGCGGCAGTGTCGAGAAGTTGCACTGGTTGCCTGAAGCGCACACCGACTTTTTATTGGCGGTGATTGGTGAAGAATTTGGCTTGGTCGGTGTCGTTGCCGTCATTGGCATGTTCTTGTGGCTCAGCCGCCGCATCATGGTCATTGGTCGCCAAGCCTTGGCTTTGGACCGGACCTTTGCCGGCTTGGTGGCGCAGGGTGTGGGCATCTGGATTGGTTTTCAGTCCTTCATCAACATGGGTGTGAACTTGGGTGCACTGCCTACCAAAGGTTTGACCCTGCCCCTCATGAGTTATGGAGGGTCAGCCATCCTGCTCAACATGGTGGCCATCGCCATCGTCTTGCGCATCGATTCTGAAAACAAGCAAATGATGCGCGGAGGCCGATCATGAGTCGTTGCGCTTTGATCATGGCTGGCGGAACGGGTGGCCATATTTTCCCAGGCCTGGCTGTGGCCGAGTCTTTGCGAAACGCAGGTTGGCGCGTTCATTGGTTGGGTGTGCCTGGCAACATGGAAAGCCAATGGGTGCCGCAACGCGGTTTTGCCTTTGAGCCCGTTGAGTTTGGCGGCGTACGCGGTAAAGGTCCTTTGAGTTTGGCTTTGTTGCCATTGCGTTTGCTCAAAGCTTTTTGGCAAAGCCTGTTGGTGGTGCGCCGCGTCAAACCCAATGTGGTGGTGGGCCTGGGGGGCTACATCACATTCCCTGGCGGCATGATGTCCGTCTTGTTGGGCAGACCGCTGGTCCTGCACGAACAAAACTCTGTGGCTGGCATGGCCAACAAAGTGTTGGCGGGTGTCGCCGACAAAATTTATACCGCATTCCCCGATGTGCTGAACAAAGGTCATTGGGTGGGCAACCCCCTGCGTCAAGAATTCTTGAACAAGCCAGCACCTGCAACCCGATTTGAAGGTCGTACCGGACCCCTGAAGTTATGGGTGGTGGGTGGCAGTTTGGGCGCACAAGCCTTGAACGACATCGTCCCCAAAGCTTTGGCTTTATTGCCCGAGGCCGACAGACCTGTGGTGGTCCATCAAAGTGGCGCCAAACAAATTGAAGCGCTGAGAACCAACTATGCCAACGCCGGCGTCAAGGCAGAACTCACGCCCTTCATTGAAGATACGGCACAAGCCTTTGCCGATGCCGATCTGATCATTTGCCGGTCTGGCGCAAGTACTGTGACTGAAATTGCGGCAATTGGCGCAGCGGCCATTTATGTGCCCTTTCCTTTTGCCGTAGACGATCATCAGACGACCAATGCCAACTTTTTGGTCAAACAAGATGCAGGCTGGCTGATGCCCCAGGCGCAACTGAGCCCTGAGTTGCTGGCAGAGCGTTTGAAGCAATTGACCCGTCCAGAATTGTTGGCCCGTGCAGAAAAAGCTTGGGCCTTGAAAAAAATCCATGCCACTCAAGAAGTGGTCGCAGCTTGTGAGGCCTTGGCCGAATGAAACACGCCATTCGTCATATTCATTTCATTGGTGTCGGTGGTTCCGGCATGAGCGGTATTGCCGAAGTTTTGTTGAACTTGGGTTACACCGTTTCGGGTTCTGACCTGGCAGACAGCCCCACGTTGCGACGTTTGTCGGGCTTGGGCATTCATACCCATGTGGGACACAGTGCTGAAAATGTTCAAGGCGCTGATGCTGTTGTCACGTCAACAGCGGTGAAGTCAGACAACCCAGAAGTTTTGGTGGCACGTGCCAAGCACATTCCAGTCGTGCCCCGTGCCGTCATGTTGGCCGAGTTAATGCGCATGAAGCAGGGCGTGGCCATTGCGGGGACCCACGGCAAAACCACCACCACCAGCTTGGTGGCCAGTGTCTTGGCAGAAGGGGGCTTGGATCCAACTTTCGTCATTGGCGGCCGGCTCAATAGCGCAGGCACCAACGCCAAATTGGGAACGGGCGATTACATTGTGGTGGAAGCCGATGAGTCCGATGCGTCCTTCTTAAATTTGTTGCCAGTCATGGCGGTGGTCACCAACATCGATGCGGACCACATGGAAACCTATGGTCACGACTTCGAAAAATTAAAGTCAGCATTTGTAGACTTTTTGCATCGCATGCCGTTTTATGGCACAGCCATTTTGTGTGCCGATGACCCAGGCGTTAGAAGCATCATGGATGCGCTGGCCAGACCTGTCACCACCTATGGCTTGCAGGAAGGCGCGCAAATTCGGGCGGTCAATGTGAAGGCCGAAAACGGTCAAATGCACTTCACCGTTCAGCGCCGCAATGGCGTGGTCATGCCTGATCTTCAAATCGTGCTGAATTTGCCCGGCGAGCACAATGTTTTGAATGCGTTGGCGGCCATTTCTGTCGCCGTAGAGTTGGGCGTGGACGATGCTGCGGTGGTGCGGGCATTGGCCAGTTTCAAAGGTGTGGGCCGACGCTTCCAAAGGTATGGCGAAGTGAAGCTACAAAACAAAGCGGGCAGCTTCACTTTGATTGACGATTATGGTCACCATCCTGTCGAGATGGCAGCCACCTTGGCTGCTGCACGGGGCGCCTTCCCTGGACGTCGATTGGTGCTGGCTTTCCAGCCTCACAGGTACAGCCGAACACGAGATTGTTTTGAAGATTTTGTCAAAGTCATCAGCCATGGCGCAGACACGGTTTTGTTGTCTGAAGTTTATGCCGCAGGTGAAGCACCCATCGTGGCAGCAGATGGTCGAACTTTAGTGCGAGCTTTACGTGTCGCCGGCAAAATTGAACCTGTTTTTGTAGATAAAATTGAGAGCATGGCGCAGGCTATTTTTGACAATGCGAATGACGGCGACGTCGTCATTTGCATGGGTGCCGGCTCTGTTGGCGCAGTGCCAGCTCAAGTTCAAAAAATGGGAGGTGCCGCATGAGCGATACGCATCTGCCATTGGGCAAAGTAGCGGTTCTCATGGGCGGCCGTTCTGCCGAGCGCGAAGTCTCATTCATGTCCGGCCAAGGTGTGTTGGCGGCGCTTCGTGCCCAGGGTGTTGATGCGCATGCCTTTGACCCTGCCGAGCGCAATTTATCAGATCTCAAAAAAGAAAACTTCGACCGTTGCTTCATTGCATTGCATGGTCGATTTGGTGAAGATGGTACGGTGCAAGGCGCCCTCGAGTTGTTGGGCATCCCTTACACCGGCTCTGGTGTCATGGCCTCCAGCATTGCCATTGACAAAACCATGACCAAGCGAGTCTGGTTGTCTGAAGGTGTGCCCACCCCCAAATATGTCTTGCTCAAAAATGACAATCTGGGTGACGCCGCACAAGCACATGTTTTGCAAACGCTTGGGCTGCCCCTGATAGTCAAGCCTGCCCGCGAAGGCTCGTCAATTGGGGTCTACAAAGTGGTGCTGGCCAGCGAGTTGCAGCACGCCCTTCACGAAGCTGCCAAATGTGACACCGATATTTTGTGCGAGCAGTTCATCGCTGGCGATGAAGTCACATGCCCTGTGCTGGGCGATGGCGACAATGCCCAAGCCTTACCCGTGATTCGGATCGTGGCCCCTGCCGGCGACTACAACTACGAACACAAATACTTCACTGACGACACCCAATACTTGGTGCCTTCAGGATTGCCCGAGTCGGAAGAAAAAGCCATTCAAGAACATGTGCTCAAGGCCTATCGGGTTTTGGGTTGCAAGGGCTGGGGACGTGTCGATGTCATGATCGACGCCAAAACCAGACAGCCTTATCTGCTTGAAATCAATACCTCGCCTGGCATGACCAGCCATTCTTTGGTGCCCATGTCGGCCAAAGCAGCGGGCATGGATTATGAGGCGCTGTGCATGCATTTGTTGCGTCATGCAGGCCTTGAGCATCCTGCCGCAAGCAAGGGGACGCCATGAAGAAACCCATGGTCTTGCCTGTGGATATTCGCCTGATGCAATGGACATCTTTGTCTTTGTTTGGACTGGCCTTCGTGTTTTGCGTTGCCAGTGGCATTGGTTGGTTGCTGCGCCATCCCGTATTTTCTATTCAGAGTATCACCGTCAAGGGCAATGTGACGCACAGCAACGTCGTCACCTTGCGTGCCAATGTGTTGCCGCAATTGACGGGCAATTTCTTTACCCTCAATTTGCTGCAAGCACGTCAAGCATTTGAGCAAATTCCTTGGATTCGCTCTGCTTTGGTCAGACGCGAGTTTCCCAATCGCTTGTCGGTCACTTTGGATGAATTTCAGCCTGTCGCGCTTTGGGGCTTTGAAGGCGACGGCAAGTTCCTCAGTGTCGAAGGCGCTATTTTCGAAGTCAATGCAGACGATGTCGAATCGGACAGTTTGCCGCTCTTAAAAGGCCCTGAATCGCAGGCCAAGACTGTTTTAGAGATGTACAAATTCCTCAAGCCCATGTTGGCCAAGATGGACATGGCTTTGGACAGGTTGGAGCTCAGCCAACGGGGCAGCTGGACAGCGCAATTGGCATCGGGTGCCACCATCGAATTGGGACACGGTACGCAACAAGAAATAAGCGACAGATTGCAGCTTTTTTTCAAAACATTGACGCAAGTCGCATCGCGATATGGCCGCACAGTCACGTCTTTGTTGTCGGCCGATTTGCGTTATGACAATGGTTATGCCTTGCGCTTAAGAGGTGTGAGTACGGTGGTTCCAGATGGGTTGAAAAAACCCTGATCAGTAGATTGAAGACTTAGACAAGAACGGTTGAACATATGGCAAAAGAGTACAAAGATTTGGTGGTCGGTCTTGACATTGGAACATCCAAGGTCATGGTCGTCGTCGCCGAGGTCATGCCAGGTGGCGAG